>DASTKA010000828.1:0-2757 GCA_035716165.1 Mycobacterium sp.
CACGGCGGCTTCCCCGAATACGGAGTGGCCAGCCCGGGTCCGGGCTTCGGGCGATTCGTGGCGGCCATGCGGCGGTTGCAGGACCTCGCCGTGTCGGCCGACCCCGACGACGATGTGTGGGACGACGCGGCCGATTGTGTCGCGTCGCTGACCGAGCTGCTGGGTCCGTTTCAGGCCGAGGTGGAGGGTCGCTCGCCCGCGGGGCGCACACCCGACCTGCCGGGCATGGGCAGCCTGCTGTTGCCGCCGTGGACGTTGACGCGCCACGAGCCCGACGGCTGCGAGATGCGGGGCCATTTCACCCGGTTTCACGTCGGAGGCAACCACGCGGTGCACGGCGGTGTGCTGCCGCTGTTGTTCGACCACATGTTCGGGATGGTCGCGCACGCCGCGTCGCGCCCGATCAGCCGGACGGCTTTCCTGCACGTCGACTACCGCAAGATCACCCCGATCGACGCGCCGCTGGTGTTACGGGGACGGGTCACCAGCACCGAGGGGCGCAAAGCGTTCGTGTCCGCGGAGTTGGTCGACGCCGACGGCGCGCTGCTGGCCGAGGCCAACGGCCTCATGGTGCAGTTACTCCCGGGCCAGCCCTAGCGCGACGGGTGCACCGCCCGAACCGACCTATCCTTGAGCCGTGACCGACGGACGCGACGACGAAACGACGGCGCTCGTCGTACCCCAGCAACCCACCGCGCAAGCCGAAGCCCGGCCCGCCGCGCCCGCCGACGACAGGCCGACGGTGGTGCTGTTGGGCTCCGGCGAGATCAGCCGGGAGCTGGCGATCGACTTGGGGCGCCTGGGAGCCCGGGTGGTCGCCGTCGACGCGCATCCGCACGCGCCCGCGCACGGGGTGGCCGACCAGGCGCTGGTGGTGCCGCTGAGCGACGCCGCCGAGCTGTCGGCGGCGCTGCAACGGCTGCAACCCGACTTCGTGGTGACGGCGACCGACGCTGTCGCCGCCGGGGCCCTCGACGCGGTGGCCACCGGATCGCCCGGGGAGAGCCGCCCCGAACTGGTGCCCAGCGCCCGCGCGGTGCGGCTGAGCGCGGACCGCGAGGGCCTGCGCCGGCTGGCCGCCGACGAATTGGGGCTGCCCACCGCGCCGTTCTGGTTCGTCGGGTCGCCGGGCGAACTCGAGGCGGTGGGTGCGCACGCCGGATACCCGTTGTTGGTCAAGCCGGTGGTCGGCCATACCGGATCTCAGCAGTCGGTGGTGGCGCGCCGCGAAGACCTCGGGCCCGCCTGGCAACGGGCGGTGGTCGGTCACCCCGGCCCCGGCCAGCCCCGGGTGCTGGCCGAAACCGTGGTCGAGGTCGAGCTTTACGTGACCCTGTTGGTGGTGCGCGGCGAAGGCCCGTCGGGCCCGGTGATCGAATTCTGCTCGCCCATCGGTCATCGCGGCTCGGGCGGGCGGGTGCTGGAATCGTGGCAGCCCCAGAAGCTGAGTGCGACGGCGACGGACGCCGCGAAGTCGATCGCCGCGCGGATCGTCAAGGCGCTGGGCGGGCGTGGCGTCTTCGCGGTCGAATTGATGGTCAACGGCGACGAGGTGTACTTCGCCGACGTCACGTCGCGCCCGACCGACAGCGCCTGGGTGACGCTGCGCAGTCAGCGGCTCTCCGCGTTCGAGCTGCAAGCCCGCACCATCTTGGGGCTGCCGGTGGACACCATGATGGTTTCGCCGGCCGCCGCCCGAGCGATCGAGCAGGTCGACTCCCACGGCCCCACCGCGTTGATCGGCGCGCTGAGCGTGCCCGAAAGTGACCTGCGCGCGGTCGGGCGCGGCTATCGGGCCCTGGCGACGGCGCCCAAGGTGGCGGCCGCCAGAGAGCGCGCCGGCCAGGTCGCCGGCCGGCTGGCCGCGCCGGAGTCACCCGCCTGAGCCCGAGGGGCATCTCGCGCGAAGCCACCGCCGCCAGCCGCGTGCGGCGATGACCCCGATACCATCGCAGGTCAGGTAATCGTCGCGGCCCGGGGGCAATCCGGCCGGCGCGCTTCACTGCCCGGGCGCGGATAGTGTGGCTGGCAACGGGTACGAACAATAAGGAAAACGAGCATGAGCACAGAGCGCGCACACTCCTACGCGGGAGACATCTCTCCCCTCGAGGCATGGAAGCTGCTCAGCGACAACCCCAGCGCCGTGCTGGTCGACGTGCGGACCGACGCCGAATGGCGATTCGTCGGTGTCCCCGATCTGTCCAGCCTCGGCCGTGAGGTGTTGTTCCTCGAGTGGAATTCGTCCGACGGACGGCGCAACGAGAATTTCGCCGAGCAACTGCGCGAGCACGTCACGCCGGCGCAGGGCGACGCGGAGCGTCCGGTGCTGTTTTTGTGTCGGTCCGGAAACCGTTCCATCGGCGCCGCCGAGGTCGCCACCGAGCTGGGAATCACGCCGGCCTACAACATCCTCGACGGCTTCGAGGGCCAACTGGACGCCAACGGTCACCGCGGCGAAACCGGCTGGCGCGCAATCGGATTGCCTTGGAAGCAAGGCTGAACAGGGCTGAAACGACGATGACCCAGGGCGACGACAACTCCGTCCGCACACCCGCGGCGCTGCCCGAGGGAGTCAGCCCGGCGACCATCGGGGTGCGCGGCGGGCTGTTGCGTTCGAATTTCGACGAGACCGCCGAGGCGATGTTTCTGACGTCGGGCTACGTCTACGAGTCTGCGGCAGTTGCGGAGGGGTCTTTCACCGGCGAGGTGGACCGCTTCGTCTACTCGCGCTACGGCAACCCGACCGTGTCGATGTTC
>DASTKA010000829.1:0-6870 GCA_035716165.1 Mycobacterium sp.
ATGGCGCGGCACAGCGTCTCGTCGGAGAACGGCAGCAGGTCCTCGACACTTCCGCCGCCGCGGGCGATCACGATGACGTCGACTTCGGCGTCGCGATCGAGCTCGTGCAGCGCATCGACGATCTGTGCGACCGCGCTCGGGCCCTGGACCGCGGTGTTGCGCACCGCGAAGCGAACCCCTGGCCAGCGTGCCGCCGCCACGGTTGTCATGTCGCGTTCGGCGGCGCTGGCCCGGCCGGTGATCAATCCGATCATGTCGGGCAAGAACGGGATCGGTCGCTTGAGCCGAGGATCGAATAGCCCTTCTGCCTCCAGCAGCCGGCGCAGCCGATCGATGCGGGCCAGCAGCTCGCCCACCCCGACGGCACGAATCTCGCTGAGCCGCAACGAGAATGTGCCCCTGCCCGTGTAAAACGATGGCTTGCCGCGCACCACCACCTGCGTGCCCTCGGCCAGTTTCACCGGCGCATTAAGCACCAGATCGCGCGGGCATGTCACGGTCAGCGACATGTCTGCGGCCGGGTCACGCAGCACCATGAACACCGTTTTGGAGTCCTGCCGCATCGAAATCTGGGCCAGCTGCCCCTCGACCCAGACGGTGCCCAGCTTGTCGATCCAGCCCGCGACCCGGATGGCCACCGCGCGCACCGGAAATGGGTTCTCGGCGGAGTTCGGTTCGGGGGTAACGGCCGGGGTCACTTCGCGTTCGCGCGGGTGATCCTGTTAGCGAGCAAAGTCTGGAACGGTGCACGGCCCTTGGTGGCCTGCTCGTACGCCAGCAGGGCTTCGAGTTCGTCCACACTCAGCGATTGCAGCCGGGCCCGCACCTGCGCCAGCGTCAGCGACGGGTAGTCCAGGTCGGTGACCACCGCCGGCTGCGGAACCGACGCCTCGGCGCCCGACTTCTTCGATTGCGGGGCGGGCCGGGTCAGGGCGCCGGCGTCTTCGTGCGCATCGGCCACCGAGTACAGCGCGAACCTGCCCTCGGCCCTGCGCTCGCCCTCACCACCGTCCTGCAACGCGCCGTAGGCCCCGTCGTCCGCGGCGTCCAGGTCCTCGTCGAACGTCGCCCATTCCGGTTTCTCATCCTTGGGCGGGAAGATCGATTCGAGCGTGCTGTCGCCCTTGATTGCCAGCTCGGCGAGGTTCTGCTGAAAGCGCATCACGATGTGCGCCGCCTGGCTGGCCAGTGTCATCGGGTACATCAGGATGGTTTTCGGCAGCCTGATGGTCTCTTCGACCGCGACTGTCGCCGCGCCGACCAGCAGCCGAACTCCATACGGTGCAGTGCCCATGGGTCCAAGATTGCCCTAAGCGGCGGATAACTCCAAGCCGACGGCGCGAGCTGGCAACCCGGCGTCGGCAGTAAGTACCCTGGACGCCATGCCGCCGACTATCGACATGGGGATTCCCGGCGCGGTGCGATCGGTAGCCAGCGACCCAGTCCGTAAGCGAGTGCTCCTGGCCGAACCGCGTGGTTACTGCGCGGGCGTCGACCGGGCCGTCGAAACCGTGGAACGCGCACTGGAGAAACACGGGCCACCGGTCTACGTGCGGCATGAGATCGTGCACAACCGCCACGTGGTCACCACCCTGGAACAGGCCGGTGCGGTGTTCGTCGAGGAAACCGACGAGGTGCCCGAAGGCGCCATCGTGGTGTTCTCCGCGCACGGCGTCGCACCCACGGTGCATGCCGCGGCCGCCGACCGTAACCTGCACACCATCGACGCCACGTGCCCCCTGGTAACCAAGGTGCACAACGAGGCCAGGCGATTCGCGCGCAACGACTACGACATCCTGCTCATCGGTCACGAGGGGCACGAGGAGGTGGTCGGCACCGCCGGGGAGGCGCCCGACCACGTGCAGCTGGTCGACGGGGTCGCTGCGGTGGACAACGTGACGGTGCGCGACGAGAACAAGGTGGTGTGGCTCTCCCAGACCACGCTGTCGGTCGACGAAACCATGGAAATCGTCGAGCGGCTGCGGCAACGGTTCCCCAAGCTGCAGGATCCGCCCAGTGACGACATCTGCTATGCGACCCAGAACCGCCAGGTCGCGGTCAAGGCGATGGCTCCCGAGTGCCAGCTGGTGATCGTCGTGGGGTCCCGCAATTCATCGAACTCGGTGCGGCTGGTCGAGGTGGCGCTGGGTGGCGGGGCCGCGGCCGCACACCTGGTCGACTGGGCCGACGACATCGACCCGGAATGGCTGGAAGGCGTCACCACGGTGGGAGTCACCTCGGGGGCGTCGGTTCCCGAGGTCCTGGTGGAAGGTGTGCTGGCGCGGCTGGCCGAGTGCGGCTACGACGTGGTGCAGCCCGTCACGACGGCACAGGAAACGCTGGTGTTCGCGTTGCCGCGGGAGATCCGGTCGGTCGGCTGAGCCGCTGAGCGCTCAGTCCGCTCAGCCCGATGGTGGCGACCCGCTGCGCCCGGCTACGCCGCGCTTGCGATCGCACTAGACGTCGTATTCCCAGGATTCCGCCGGCGATCGTCCGTGCGATTGCCCTGGTGTCCGCGGGCGGCTCCGGCGCTCCGTGTGCGGCTCGCGCGGCGGCTCTTGCGAGCCTCCGCCGCGGTAGCGGACCTGCGAGATGGGATGATGCGTCCCGCTCGAGCCGTTTGACGGAGGCCGCCGGCGCCTCGGTTCATAGGGCGGCTCGTACGGCTCGCGGCTCTCGTACCGGCTGTCATACCGGCCCCCGAAATTCGTGCCGCTCGGCGGGTCATACCTGTCGCCGTAGGACTCGAAACCGTCGAAACGGCTGCTTCGCGGGGTGGGCCGCTCGTAGGGATTGCGGCGCGTGCGCGGTTCGCGGCGCGGTTCGCGCGACGATTGGCCGCGCGGCTCGGCGTCGCCCTCCGGCCGGGGCCGGCGGCGGGACCGCCGAGGCGGCTCGGCGGCGTCATAATCGCGGGCCGACGCGGCGCTGCGGCGCGTGCTGCGCCGCTGCCGGTCGGGCCTCTCAGGCCGCGCGGGCCGCTCGACCGGTTCGGACCCATCGCTCAACGGCTCGCGTGAATGCCGCGAGCGGCTCCTGGCCGAACGCGTGGTCGAGCGGGTGCTGCGCGTCGTGCGGCGGGCCCTCGCCGCAGCAGAGCCCGACCGGCGGGCGCGGCGGGACTCGGTGGCGTCGTCGGTGTCGTCGGCGTCGCTATCGGACTGCAGCACCGACTGCGCTTTCGCGACGATGCCGTTGAAGAAGGACTTGACGCCGACGCCGGCGGCCCCCGAAGCGTCGTCAGAGCTACGCGACGTCGCGCTTGTCTTGTGCGCGTTGCCGAAGTACCAGCGGGCCAGTCCGATCGCCAGCACAGCGCCCGCGGTGCCCAGCATGAGCGGGAAGCGCTCGATCAGCGGATAGCCACAGTTGATGAGCAGGTCTTTGAGACGGCCCACTTTGGCATCGTGGAACAGCCAGTAGGCGCCCGGCACGGCGGCGAACAAGATCAGGGGCGGCTGGATGATCGTGGTGAAGATGCCATCCTGACGCACCGCCAGCACCGCCGCCACGCAGCCGACTATGTAGAAGCCCGCGAAAACGTGGGTCAAATCCTTGTGACCAGCATCGATTCCGTAGCCGATGGCGGTCGCGGTGACGGCAATAAGCAGGGCTGCGTACCAGGGAACGCCTGGGATGTTTGGCAGGATCGAACGGTGAGCACCCTCCACCGTCGAACTTGCCCGCTGTGCTGACACATGTAGACCGTACCGGGAATGGGCCGAAAGGCCCGTAAATACCTCGTAGGGATCCTTGGCGTGCCCTGCCGGGCGCACGATCGGCGATGACACTGGTCCCCGGCGCCGGGCGCCGCCATGACCCCTAGACTTGGTTCTCCGTGAGCCTGAGCCTGGGAATAGTGGGTTTGCCCAACGTCGGCAAGTCGACCTTGTTCAACGCGCTGACCCGGAACAACGTGGTGGCGGCCAACTATCCGTTCGCGACGATCGAGCCCAACGAGGGCGTCGTCCCGCTGCCCGATCCCCGGCTGGACAAACTGGCCGAGATGTTCGATTCCGAGAAGATCGTGCCGGCGCCGGTGACGTTCGTCGACATCGCCGGCATCGTCAAGGGCGCCTCCGAGGGCGCCGGCCTGGGCAACAAGTTCCTGGCCAACATCCGCGAGTGTGACGCGATCTGCCAGGTGGTGCGGGTGTTCGCCGACGACGACGTCGTGCACGTCGACGGCAAGGTCGATCCGAGCGCCGACATCGAGGTGATCGAGACCGAGCTGATCCTCGCCGACATGCAGACCCTGGAGAAGGCCATCCCGCGGCTGGAGAAGGAAGCCCGCAACAACAAGGAGCGCAAGCCGGTGCACGAGGCGGCCGTCGCCGCGGAGGCCGTGCTGGACTCGGGCAGGACGCTGTTCGCGGCCGGTGTCGACACGTCGCTGCTGCGCGAGCTGAATCTGATGACCACCAAGCCGTTTCTGTACGTCTTCAACGCCGACGAGTCCGTGCTGACCGACGACGCCCGCAAGGCCGAACTGTCCGCGATGGTCGCGCCCGCCGACGCGGTGTTCCTCGACGCGAAGATCGAGGCCGAACTGCAGGAGCTTGACGACGAGTCGGCCACCGAGCTCTTGGAGTCCATCGGGCAGACCGAGCGTGGACTAGATGCGTTGGCGCGGGCCGGCTTTCACACCCTCAAGCTGCAGACCTATCTGACGGCGGGCCCAAAAGAGGCGCGCGCGTGGGTGATTCACCAGGGCGACACCGCACCGAAGGCCGCCGGAGTGATACACACCGACTTCGAAAAGGGCTTCATCAAGGCCGAAATCGTCTCCTACGACGACCTGATGGCCGCGGGCTCGATGGCGGCGGCCAAGGCGGCCGGCAAGGTGCGCATGGAGGGCAAGGACTACGTCATGGCCGACGGCGACGTGGTCGAGTTCCGCTTCGGATCAACATCTACATCCAAAGCCAAGGCATAGGCCCCTTTCGGCTGGACAGGTGTCCAGCTATCGTGAACATCACGGTTGATGAGGGAGATGGGGCAGAGATGAGCAAGGTTCCGAGCCGGGAGGCTCGCTTAGCGCACGCATCCAAGCACGCCGATCTGTGGAATGCGGGCAAGAAGGATGAGTGGGTGGCGTCATGGCGCACCATCTGTCCCGGCGAGGTCCGCATGTTCGACCCGGTCGGCACCGAGGAGAAACACGGGTTCGCAGCCGCCACGTCGGATGCCTTCGACATGTTTCAGTCGATCCTCAAGATCAAGATGATCACGGTTCAGGTCAATGGGAACGAGATGGCGTGGGTGTGCGAGAACCACTTCGGCAAGGAGCCGAACGTTGGAGTTGCACACAGTATCGAGACCTTCGCGTGGGACGACGACGGAAACCTGCTGATCAAGACGTACTATCCGATGCCGGAATCCGTTGGGGCCGAGGAAGACCCGTACGCCCATCTGCTGGATGGCCAGCGTTAAGGCCGACGGCGACGTTCGTCGAGTTCCGACACGGATCAACAACAAAGCCGACGCCGACGACTTCAGCCGGAATGGCGGCGGTGACGTGATCTGGGTATCGCAGAAGCGCCCGGTCGAGGCCGTCGTCGACTGGCTGAGGACGGTCGTATAACGGCGGGAATCAGAGCTGGACCTACCGCGTCTGAGTAGTTGATCGGGCTGCCCCTACGCCAGCATATTTCCATGTTGCATGCGATCGGCCCACGCGTGAACTTCAACATCACTTCCGACGACTCGGTTCTTGACCCGCATGTTTCTCGTGTAAAGACTTCCCACCCAGCGGCCCAACTCGATATCAACTCGGAGCAGCGAACCGTCCGCCAGTCGATGATGTCCGGTTCTCACAACAAAGGCATACCCGGCCGACTTTGTTTAACACCCGTCGAACGCGGACGCGCTGCCACTAAGCGCCTCAGCAACCCCGGAATCAGCGACTCGCACTTCCAAGACATTGCCCGGCGCGCCCACCCGCACCTCAAAGTTGCTGTTCGAAGCCATGACTCTCTTTCTGCGCACCTGGATTGCTGTTCGACCAAACAGGCGGGTCTGCCATTCCTCGTAACCGCTCAGCGATTCGCCGGTGCTGCTGCGCGAACTCGCGGTGGCGCTCCGCGTGCTCTCGAGCCCCACACACGCCCTGTCGCGCCAATATCTCGCTTGACTCGGCGGCTCGGTCATGGCTGTCGGCGGACATTTCGAAGCTCCGAGCTGCGGACCGCTGGGACGCCTTCGTCTGCCCCCGCGCTCGCTCAACTTGCTGAACGCGTAATCCATATTCACCTACCGCCGGCAAGTGCCGGTTCGATTCGGGTTCTAGGGTGCTGCCGCCGTAGTTCATCGCGCCTCTTTCCGTCTATCGCGGGATTGACGCCGCTGGAGGGGCTAAACCAGTTCAATGAATAAGGTTGTGCAGCCGAGCCATTGACGGATGAGTAAAACCGGATCAGCCGCCGCCCTGGTCAGTCATGTTGCCGCCACCCCGAGTCACGCGCTGATTGCCCGCGCACTCGGTGACCGCCAACCTCAACCGCGCGCGATCTTCAGGCGTAGCACGAATTTCGCGACGCGCAGACCTAATTCCTTGGCCGTTGAGAGGTCGCCAAGCCTCCCACCACGCCAACGTCGCAGGCGGCCACTCGTAGGCGTCGGGCAGCTCTGGCCCATGTTTGCTGCCGTCGCCGGTAAGCAGTGTCAGCGGCACCGTCTTGTTGCGGCGGCGCCTTTCGCTAGGGTGCTTGGGTGCGGGGCCGCGGCCGGCCATTTAGATCACTCCATTCGACGTCAAAACTCTGAGATAACAACGGATTTGGCCATATACCCCCGTGTTTTTGGTCCAGACTGGAAAAACCGCCAGACCCGTACAGATGGCGAGGCGTTCTACCGGCGCGGTCGCTCCCC
>DASTKA010000830.1:0-2839 GCA_035716165.1 Mycobacterium sp.
GCGTGATGGCGCGAGGCCAGGACGTCCTGGATGACGATGTCGTTGTCGGTGGCCCGGCCGATGGTTTGCGACCCGGCCGGCTTCTGAATCGCACCGGAGCGCGACGGCCGCAACGCCTGGAACATCTTCGTCGCCAGGTTCGCCACCTCGGGCGCCTTGGCCGACGCGGGCGCCATCTGGGTGTGCGGGCTCACGGTCGGCATCTGCGCGACGGGCGGGGCGTTGGTGGTCGGGGGCGGTGCAGCGGGAGGGAACGCCGGCGGGCGGCCACCGGCGCCGTACATGGCAGGTGGGCCCTGCCGCTGCACGGGCGCGGGCTGCGGTCGCCGCGGCGGCGCCGCCCAATTGGGCGTGCGGCCGGGCGGGGGAGGCGGTGGGGGTGGGGCGGCGGGCGGAGCGGGTTGCCCGGACCACGCCGCTGCCTGCGGCGGTGCGGCCGCCAAGATATTCATCGACTCGGTTCGGGGCGGGCGTCCGGCCATGCCGTGGTGGCGGCCCACGTCGAATGTCAGCAGCGGTCCGTCCGGGTTTCCGATGTTCAGGGTTTGCCCGTCGTGGATCTCGACCACCGGCACGCGCCGGCCGTTGACGAAAGTTCCGTTGAGCGAACTGTTGTCGATCGCCAGCCACTTGCCCTGATCGAAACGCAGCAAGAGGTGGGCACGCGAGATCAACGGGTGGGTGATACGCATGTCCGCTCGCAGATCGCGCCCGACGACTACATCGTGGCCCGCTGCGAAGGTGCGTTCCGATCCTTGGTGATGGACGGTTAGCGCTGGCGGGGCTGGTGCTGACATCGCCACAACTGTAGCTTGCAGCGCTGTGGTTTAACTTGTGAAGCTGGATTGCCCGCTTCCTCCGCGCGCCGCCACGCGGCGCGCATCGTCAGCGGGCGGCATCGGGCGCGCCGGTGACCACGCAGTGCGTGCGGGTGTAGATCGTGGGCATGCACCGGTTGCAGTGCGTGCACGCCGAATGCACCTGCGCGCCATCAGCGGCGATCCGGTTGATCAGATCCGGCTCGGCCAACAGCGCGCGGGCCATCGCGACGAACTCGAATCCCTCGGCCATCGCCAGGTCCATCGTCTCCCGGTTGGTGATTCCGCCGAGCAGGATCAACGGAAGCTTCAGCTCGTCGCGGAACAGCTTGGCGTCGCGCAGTAGGTAGGCCTCGCGGTAGGGGTATTCGCGCAGGAACTTCTTGCCCGTCATGCGCATTCCCCAGCGCAGCGGCGGCTTGAACGCTCCGGCGAACTCCTTGAGCGGCGCGTCGCCGCGGAACAGGTACATCGGGTTGACCAGCGAGCTGCCGGCGGTGAGTTCGATGGCATCCAGCCCGCCGTCTTCCTCCAGCCACTTGGCGGTGGTCAGCGATTCCTCCGTGCTGATGCCGCCGCGAACGCCGTCGGCCATGTTCAGCTTGGCGGTCACCGCGATGGGCGTGCCTTCCTTCTCCACCGCCCGTCGCACGGCCATCACCATGCCGCGGGCGACCTTGGCCCGGTTCTGCAGCGATCCGCCGAATTCGTCGTCGCGACGGTTGATCAGCGGGGACAGGAACGAACTCGCCAGGTAGTTGTGGCCCAGGTGGATTTCGACGGCGTCGAAGCCGGCCTCGATGGCCAGGCGGGCGGCGTTGGCGTGCCCGGCGATGACCTCGTCGATGTCCTCGCGGGTCGCCTTCTTGGCGAACCGCATCCCGATCGGGTTGAAGAATCGGACCGGCGCGAGCGCCTTCGCCTTATTGGACTTGGCGTTGGCCACCGGGCCGGCGTGGCCGATCTGCGCGCTGACCGCGGCGCCCTCGGCGTGGATCGCGTCGGTGAGCCGGCGGAACCCGGGCACGGCCTCCGGTCGCATCCAGATCCCGTTGCCCTCGGTGCGGCCGCCGGGGGAGACGGCGCAGTACGCGACGGTCGTCATGCCGACCCCACCGGCGGCCGGCAACCGGTGGTATTCGATGAGGTCGTCGGTCACCAGCGCGTCGGGGGTGCGCGCCTCGAAGGTCGCGGACTTGATGATGCGGTTGCGCAGCGTTATCGGACCGAGCTTCGCGGGGCTGAACACGTCCGGCGGGGTAGACATACCGGGAGCGTGCCAGACTGTCAGCGTGGGAGCAATCACGCTGGACGGCAAGGCCACCCGCGACGAGATCTTCGTCGACCTCAAACACCGCGTGACCGCACTGACCGCCTCGGGCCGCACCCCCGGCTTGGGCACCATCCTGGTGGGCGACGACCCCGGCTCGCAGGCATACGTCCGGGGCAAGCACGCCGACTGCGCCAAGGTAGGCATCACCTCGATCCGCCGCGACCTGCCCGCCGACATCAGCACCGCCACGCTCAACGAGACGATCGACGAACTCAACGCCAACCCCGACTGCACCGGTTACATCGTGCAGTTGCCGCTGCCCAGGCAGCTGGACGAGAACGCGGCGCTGGAGCGGGTCGACCCGAACAAGGATGCCGACGGACTGCACCCGACCAACCTGGGCCGGCTGGTGCTCAACAACCCCGCCCCGCTGCCGTGCACCCCGCGCGGCATCGTGCATCTGCTGCGCCGCTACGACGTGGAGATCGCCGGGGCGCACGTGGTCGTCATCGGCCGCGGCGTCACGGTCGGCCGCCCGTTGGGCCTGCTGTTGACCCGCCGCTCCGAGAACGCGACGGTGACGTTGTGCCACACCGGAACTCGCGACCTGCCGGCGCTCACCAGGCAGGCCGACGTCATCGTCGCGGCGGTCGGGGTGCCGCACATGGTGACCGCCGACATGGTGCGTCCCGGCGCCGCGGTGCTGGACGTGGGCGTCAGCCGGGTGGACGGCCAGCTCACCGGCGAC
>DASTKA010000831.1:0-2694 GCA_035716165.1 Mycobacterium sp.
CGGTTCCTGCGCGTGAATGAGCGCCATCATTCCGTGGCGATCGCCGCGGTCAACCGGCTGAGACTGAACCCGATCCGCACCCGGGTGCAGCACCTCAACGTCCAGGTCGCCGAGCTCGACGACATGACCGCCGCCTACCAGCGCGTCAAGCAACTCGGCTTCCGCATGGCGCTCGGTGTCGGCCAGCACACCAACGACAAGGAACTGTCCTTTTACGCCGTCACGCCCTCGGGGTTCGAATGGGAAGTCGGCTGGAATCCCATCGTCGTCGACGAAGCCACCTGGGAGCCGGCCACCTACCAGGGCATCAGCATCTGGGGCCACACTCCAGAGGGACAAACGATCATCGACAAACTCAGCCAATTCAAGATCGGTGCCGCGTCACTGTTGCACCAGGAGGACGTCGTTCCCGCGCTCGCCGGAGCGGGAGTCCCGGACCGCGATCACCGACCTCAAGAGGAGCGACGCACCCAATGATGCGGATCGACACGCACCACCACGCCGTCCCGTCTTTCTATCGAGACATGTTGCAAAAAGCCAGGATTGACGAGGCAGGAGGTCGTGCGCTGCCGGACTGGAGCCCTGCGGGGTCGTTGCAGACCATGGCGGAATTGAACGTCGCCACCGCGATACTTTCGGTGTCGACGCCGGGCACCGCGTTCCTGCCGAACGCCGCCGACGCGGCCTCGCTGGCCCGCGACCTCAACGATTACCTCGCCGGCCTCGTCGCCGACCAACCTGGCCGGTTCGGCTTCTTCGCGACCATCCCCATGCCGCACCTGCGCGAGTCCGTCGACGAGGCCGCCAGGTCGCTCGACGAGTTGCACGCCGACGGGGTGGTGCTGCTGGCCAACAGTGCCGGGACCTACCTTGGCCAAGCCGGTCAGGATGACCTGTTCGCCGCGCTGGACGCCCGCTCGGCCGTGGTCTTCATCCACCCCGGCGAACTGCCCGGACCGGCGATCGACGGCATCGCGCCGTTTGCCGTCGACTTTCTGCTCGACACTGCCCGCGCCGCGTATTTGCTTGTGCGCAATGGCATTTGCCGCAAGTATCCCAACATCAGGTTCATCCTGAGCCACGCGGGCGGGTTCGTGCCGTACGCCTCGCACCGCATGGCGGTCAGCATCATGGGCGACACTGGACGCAGCCCGAGCGACAGTCTGGACGACTTCGCCGGCTTCTACTTCGACACCGCGCTGTCCTCGAGCGCCGCCGCGCTGCCGAGCCTGCTGGCCTTCGCCAGGCCCGGACACGTCACGTTCGGCTCAGACTGGCCCTTCGCGCCGGTGGCGGCCGGCAAGCTGTTCGCCGCCGGCCTGGAGACCTACAAGGGCCTGCGACCGGATGCCCGAGCGGCGATCGAGCGCGACGCGGCCCTGACGTTGTTCCCGCGGCTGGGGTCCGCCCGGCCGCCGCAGCCCCCCGGCTCGGCGCTCGACCAGGTGCGCCGCAGGGCCAGCCGAGCGGTGATGCGGGGCGTCGTACGGCTGGTCAATACCCGCTGACGGTCCTCAGAGCCAGGCCTGCTGCCACGACTGGATGCGCTCGGCCAGTTCGGGGCCGCGGTCCTCTTGAATGAAGTGGCTGGCGTTGATGCGGGCGTGCGGCTGGCCCGCGGCGCCGGGAATGTGCTTGATCAGGGCCCTGTCCGCCCGGCCGAGGATGGGATCGCGGGCCCCGAAGATGGCGAGGAACGGCTTCTCCCAGCGGCCGAGGGCATCCCATGCTTTGCGGTTGGCCGGAACCGCGGGGTCGGTGGGCGAGGTGGGCACCAACTGAGGGAACGCCCGCGCCCCCGCTTGATACGACTTGTCGGGGAAGGGCGCGTCGTAGCCGGCCCGCACCTTCGACGGCACCCGGCGAACCGTCCCGGCGCCGACGATGCGGCCCGCGGGCAGCACGGGCGAGTAGCGGGCGAACGCGCGCCATGCATAAAAGGCGCGCGGGGTGCGTCGTTGCGCCGTGGGCAGGAAACCGTTGGCCACCACCAGCCGTGCGATGCGGTCGGGCTGCTCGGCGGCGATGCGCAGCCCGATCAGCGATCCCCAGTCCTGCACGAACAGCGTGACATCCCTGAGGTTGAGGTGCTCGAACCACGAGATCACCCATTCCACGTGCCGCTGGTAGGTGTAGTCCTCGACCCGGCTGGGCTTGTCCGAACGGCCGAAACCGATCAGATCGGGTGCCAGCACGCGATTCCCGGCATCGGTCAGGGGCGGGACCATCGTGCGGTAGAGATAACTCCACGTGGGCTCGCCGTGCAGCAGAACGATCGGCGGCCCTTCGATCGTGCCCTCATCGAGGTAGTGCATGCGCAGCGGACGGGTGTCGCTTGCGGTTACGTCAAGGTAGTGCCCAACGAACGGGTAGTCCTCCAGGTTTTCGAAGCGGGAGTCCGGGGTTCGCAGCACATCCATATTCAGCTCCTCCGGTGAACCGGCACCCCTGCTAGCCTCTCGCGCCGGCGCGAATTCGTCTAGTGGCAGATTCATTGAGCTGCGCCCAAAGGGCTACTAAACTCGCTTGTTCATGGCAATTCGGCGCGCGGTCCTACTCATAGCCGACATCGGCGGGTACACGAATTACATGCAGTGGAACCGGACGCACCTTGCGCATGCCCAGCTGACGGTTGCGAGCCTGTTGGAGTCGGTCATCAACGCGGGCAAGGGTTTGAAGCTGGCCAAACTCGAA
>DASTKA010000832.1:0-3165 GCA_035716165.1 Mycobacterium sp.
GCCCCCATCGCGGTCCAGATGGTGGGAAGTTTCGCCAGCAGGGCCGTGCACACCATTGCGGTCAGCACCAGGATGTAGACCGTCACCGGAATCGTCAGTTTGTCCGCCCCCAGGTGGGGCCAGAACCAAACCAGCAATGCGATCGACACCGCACACATCAGGATCGCCGCCACGATGCGCGCCGTCGACGGCCGCGCATCGCGCGAAGCCCCCGAAAACGCCGGCACCAGCGGCAGTAGTGCGGCCGCAAAACACAAGTGCGCCAACAGGAATGCCGCCAGGCCTACCTCGAAAGACAGCGTCCACCACGGAAGCGCCAGCACCCAGTCGCCGATGGCCGACAGCAGCAGCGCCAGCATCAGCCACCGTCGCTCGCGGACGTACGCATGGCCCGCCGCGGCCAACGTCAGCAGGAACGCCATCGAGGCCTTGAACGCCGGCTGCAGTACCCAGTGACCGTTCAGCTCGATTCCCGGTGGCGAGCGCAGCGCCAGCACGGTCAGGTAGATGCCGTAGGCGAGGGCCACCCAGCCGGCCACCACCCAGGCGCCGACCATTAGACGAGGTGCGTACGGTACGTCCATGCCCAGCTTGGATAACACAGCCGACGAGAAACCCGCTATCGACCCCATCCTGCAGAAGGTACTGGATGCGGTTCCCTTCCGGCTATCCACTGAGGACGGAATCGGCGCGGCACGCCAGCGGTTCCGCGATCTGCCGCGCCGACCGCTGCATCCCGAGCTGCGCGTGCAGGACCTCACGATTCCCGGACCCGCGGGCTCCATCGCGGTCCGAATCTATTGGCCGCCAAGCGATTCCGACGACCGTCAGGACGGTGCGACCGCACCGGTCGTCCTGTTTCTCCACGGCGGCGGCTTCGTCATAGGCGACCTCGACACCTACGACGGCACGGCGCGTCAGCACGCGGTGGGCGCCGACGCGATCGTGGTAGCCGTCGACTATCGGCTCGCCCCGGAGCACCCCTACCCCGCCGCCGTCGAAGACGCTTGGGCCGCAACGCTTTGGGTCGCCGAGAACGCCGTCGAACTGCGCGGCGATCCGAGCCGGATCGCCGTGGCCGGGGATTCGGCCGGCGGGACCATCTCCGCCGCGGTGGCGCAGCGGGCGCGCGACAGCGGCGCTCCGCGGATCGTGTTCCAGCTGTTGTGGTATCCGTCGACCATGTGGGATGCGTCGCTGCCGTCATTCGCCGAAAACGCCGCCGCGCCGATCCTGGACGTCAAGGCCGTCGGGGCGTTCTCGCGTTGGTACGCCGGCGAAGTCGACACGTCCGACCCGCCGTCGGGCATGGCACCGGGGCGCGCGAAGGACCTCACCAACCTGGCGCCGGCCTACATCGCCGTCGCCGGTTACGACCCACTGCGCGACGACGGCATCCGATACGGCGAATTGCTGACCGCCGCCGGCGTCGACGCCCAGGTCCACAACGCCGAGACGCTGGTGCACGGCTACCTGGGCTATGCCGGCGTGGTGCCCGCGGCCACCGCGGCGCTCGAGGCCGGGCTGACGGCGCTGCGCACCGCCCTGCACCGGTGACCCCGCAGGTACGGTGAACGCATGAGTGAGCCGACCATCGCGCGGCCGGAGATCGATCCGACGTTCAAGGCATTGCTCGACGCCTATCCGATGACATTCCGCCAGGCCGACGGCGTCGAGCTCGCCCGCAAGCGCCTCAGGCTGCTCAAGGTGCCGACGGAGATGCTGCCGGAACTGCGGATCGAGAACCGCACGATCGCCCACGGCGAGCAGGCCGACATCCCCGTGCGCATCTACTGGCCCGACAGCGATCGCACGCCGCTGCCCGTGGTCGTCTTCTACCACGGCGGCGGGTTCTGCCTCGGCGACCTGGACACCCACGACCCGGTCGCCCGCGCGCACGCCGTCGGCGGCGAGGCCATCGTGGTGTCCGTCGGCTACCGGCTGGCCCCGGAGCATCCGTTCCCGGCGGGCGTGGACGACTGCTGGGCGGCCCTGCAATGGGTCGGCGAGCACGCGGCCCAGCTCGGCGGCGACCCGCACAACATCGCCGTGGCCGGCGACTCCGCGGGCGGGAACCTGGCAGCGGTGACGGCGCTGTTGGCCCGCGACAACGCCGACAAGGGCGGGCCGGCGCTGCGTTTCCAGTTGCTGTGGTATCCCTCCGTCACCGCTGACCTCTCGCTGCCGTCGTACACCGAGAATGCCGACGCGCCGATTCTGAACCGGGAGGTCATCGACGCGTTCCTGTCCTGGTACGTGCCCGACCTCGATATCAGCGACCCGAAAACGCTGCCCACCACCATGGCCCCGGCGAACGTCGCGGATCTGTCCGGGCTGGCGCCGGCCTACATCGCAACCGCCGAGCACGATCCGCTGCGCGATGACGGCGCCCGTTACGCCGAGCTGCTGGCCGCCGCCGGTGTGCCGGTCGAGCTGTGCAACGAGCCCACCCTGGTGCACGGGTTTGTCAGCTTCGCCCAGGTGATACCGGCCGCCGCCGAGGCCACCGAGCGCGGCCTGGCGGCACTCAACAAGGCACTGCACCAGTAAGGCAGGCAACGATGGCCCCGCGCGAAGAAACCCCCGACTATCACACGCTGATCATCGGCGCCGGATTCTCCGGCATCGGCGCGGCCATCAACCTGGACAGGGCCGGCCTGCCCGATTATCTGATCATCGAAGCCGGCGACGGGGTCGGCGGCACCTGGCACTGGAACACCTATCCCGGTATCGCCGTGGACATTCCGTCGTTCTCCTACCAGTTCTCCTTCGAGCAGAGCCGGCATTGGTCACGCACCTACGCGCCGGGGCGTGAGCTCAAGGCCTATGCCGAACATTGCGCCGACAAATACGGCATCCGATCCCGAATCCGGTTCAACACCAAGGTGCAAGCGGCCGAGTTCGACGAGGAGCACAACCTGTGGCGGGTGCAGACCGACCCGGGGGGCCAGATCACGGCGCGCTTTGTGATCAGCGCCTGCGGCGTGCTGACGGTGCCGAACCTGCCCGACATCGACGGCGTGGACTCGTTCGGCGGCATCACCATGCACACCGCGCGGTGGGACCACAGCCAGGATCTGCGCGGCAAGCGCGTCGCGGTGATCGGCACCGGCGCCTCGGCCGTGCAGGTGATCCCCGAAATCGCGCCAATCGTGTCGTCGCTCA
>DASTKA010000833.1:0-3684 GCA_035716165.1 Mycobacterium sp.
GGTGTTCCACGGGTTGCGGGCGGGCCCCCAGTAGTCGGGTTCGGTCACGCCCTTGGCCCCGAACTCCGGGGTGTTGGTCTTGCCGAAAATCACCAGGCCCGCGTCGAGGAACCGCTGGGTGACCAGGGCGTGGCGGTCGGCCACGTCATGGGCCAGCGAGCGGGACCCGGACGAGGTCGCGTATCCGCGGTATTCCTGGCCGAGGTCTTTGATTAAGAACGGCACACCGGCGAACGGGCCGCCGAGGTTGGCGTCGGCGGCCTGCCGGTCGGCGACGTCGTCGAGGCGGCTGACGATGGCGTTGAGCCGTGGATTCACCGCATCCGCTCGTTGCCGCGCCAGTGCGAGAAGCTCTGTCGCGGTGACCTGCTTGCGCGCGACCAGGTCGGCCAGGGCGGTCGCATCCAGTGCCATGTATTCGTCAAGATGCATGCCTTCTCCTTCGCTCCGGTTCGGTTCCGCGCGGTACCGGCAATGCCCGAGGTCCTCTGATTTGACGCCACCGCATTCCGTTGACGTTAAGCCAACGCGAGCTTTTCGAGGGCGCACCTTAGTATCACCTGATGCCCACGGCAGCTGAACCGTTCACGATCCACGGCCCCGGTGGGGTGCAGATCGTCGCCGACCGCCTCGGCGATCCCAGAGCGCGCGCCGTGGTGTTCTTGCACGGCGGCGGGCAGACGCGCCGGTCCTGGGGCAAAGCGGCCGCCGCCGTCGCCGCGCGTGGGTGGCAAGCCGTCACGGTCGACCTACGCGGCCACGGCGAATCGGATTGGTCCGACGCCGGCGACTACCGCGTCGTCACATTCGCCGCTGACGTCCAAGAGGTGCTGCACACGCTGCCCCCGCAACCGGTTCTCGTCGGTGCCTCCCTGGGCGGTTTCACGTCGATGCTGCTGGCCGGGGAGCTGTCGCCGGGTATCGCCAGCGCGGTCGTGTTGGTGGACATCGTGCCGAACATGGACCCGTCCGGGGCCAACCGGATACACGCTTTCATGGCCGACCGAGTGGAGTCGGGCTTCAGCACACTCGACGAAGTCGCCGATGCGATCGCCGAATACAACCCGCACCGGCCGCGACCAACCGATCTGGACGGCCTGACCACCAACCTGCGCCGCCGCGGCGATCGGTGGTACTGGCATTGGGATCCGCAATTCATAAGCGGCACTGCGGCTTTCCCTCCTTTTGAGGTGACCGACCCCGATCGGATGCACGCCGCCGTCGAGACGATCCTGCGCAGCGGGGTGCCCATCCTGCTGGTCCGCGGCCAGATGAGCGACCTGGTCAGCCAGGACCGCGCCGACGAGTTCCTCGCGCGTTTCCCGCAAGTCGAATTCACCGATGTCCGCGGAGCCGGACATATGGTGGCCGGCGACCGCAACGACATCTTCGCCGGTGCTGTGCTCGACTTCCTAGCCCGACATGTCGACGCCGGGTGAACCACGTGCACGGAAGGGGTTGGTCGGCAATTAATTTCGGATTGGCAGCGCTGCTACTATCTGCCGGGCGCAAGCAGAGGGGGACAGCGTGACCATACCGTGGTTGCGGGGGTTGGGGCTCTTAGGGGCTGTGCTGGTGTCCGCGACGGCGACGGCGAAAACCGCTCTGGCAGCGCCACCTCCGGCTCTGCCCTCGCCCCCACCTTCGCCGGGCATCGGAGTCGATCATGAATCCGGCAGGTGCACAGCCGGTTTCGCGGCACAGGGTTCCGACGGCAGCTACTACCTGATGACGAGTGGGCACTGCGACGCGCACGACGGCGCCGAATGGACGTATGGCAACGACGCTCCGCTGGGCAGGATATCGGCCAGCGAGCACGAGGGCGACAAGAGGGACGCGGCGATCATCCGTCTCGAGCCGAGCGTCGGGATGCCGGTGGGCGACGTCGGCGGCAGGTACCAGGTTCGGGATGTTCTAAGCAGTCAGCAGATTCGGGCCGGCATGCCGTTCTGCAAGATCGGCGCGGTGACCGGCGAGACGTGTGGCGTCGTCAAAAGCATCAAAGGTGACGTCGTCGAAGCCAGCGTGTTCAGCCTGGACGGCGACAGCGGCAGTCCGGGCTTCGTGATGAACCCGGACGGCACCGTCAGCGCGGTAGGACTGCTGATGTCATCGCCCGACGGTGACGACTACACGACCTATTTCATGCTCATCAATCCGCTGCTGGGCAAGTGGGGCCTGCGAGTGCTTCCGTGAGCGGCTCCCGGGCCGATCAGCGGCACGTGACGTAGCGTTTGCGGCCCCCGGGTACCGGGTATCAGGAGAATTCGGCCGTAAGGCGTCGGGGTGGGGGCCCTTGGTAGTCCATCCGTGTTCACGCGGCCGAGGTCAACAGGCAGCGGAACCAGCGACACGAAGGGAAGCAGTAGTGAAGCGTGGGATCGTGATCGGCGCAGCAGGCGTGGCCCTGGTGGTCGCCGCGAGCGCCGGATGTTCGAGCAACAAGTCGAATACCGGATCGTCCGGATCGCCGTCGCCATCGTCATCCGCGGCGGCGGCAGCGGCGGGTCCGGTGCTCACCGTCGACGGACAGAATCAAAAGATCAGCGGGCAAGTCACCTGCACTACGGCGGGCAACAACATCAATATCGGCATCGGCGACCCGACCGCCGGCCTCGGTGCGGTGGTCAGCAATGGCAACCCGCCGCTGGTGCACTCCGTCGGGCTGGGCACCGTTAACAACGTCGCACTCGGCTTCTCCGACGCCGCGCCTAACCAGAACGGCAATGCCGGGGCCGCGGTCAACGGCAAGGACTGGGCGATCAAGGGAACCGCTACCGGTACCGATATGAGCAACCCGCAGCAGCCGCAGCAGGTAACCAAGCCATTCGAGTTGGACCTCACCTGCCCGTAGTGCAGGCCATCGACACTCAAGAGGGGGACGCAACTATGTCTATGAAACGTGTCGTCAGCGCTGCCGCGCTGGCCGCTGGGCTGAGTATCTCCGCGGCGACGCTGAACGCCGGGTCGGCCTACTCCGCGCCACTCGACCCGCCGCCGCCTTGCCCGAACTGTCACGGCGGTGGTGGTGGCGGCGGGGGCAACCCCGGCGGCTCGGGCGGCCAGCCGGGTGGCGGAAACACTCCGCCCGCCCAGGGCGGTCAAAACAGCCCACCGCAGGGTGGTCAGAACAGCCCGCCGCAGGGCGGTCAGAACAGCCCGCCGCAGGGCGGGGAGACCAACCCGCCGCAGGGTGGCCAGAACACTCCGCAGCCCAACCAGCATGGTCAGAACCCGGGCCAGACCGGGCAGAACAATCCGCCCAACGAGCACGGGCAGTACCCGCAACAGGGTGGGCAGAACAACGAGCCCAACGAGCACGGGCAATACCCGCAGCAGGGTGGGCAGAACAATGCGCCGCCGAACCCGCAGAACCCGCCGCCGGAGAGGCAGCGGTATGAGGCGCTGAACCCGCCGGACCGGCAGCCTGCGCACCCGCCGTACGTTCCGCGCCACGATGTCTACACCGCCAACGCGCAGATCGGCGGGCCGAGCGGGCCGGATGTCCAATTCAGCCTTCCCGGCCGCGGGGCGCCCGAGCCGCCGCGGGAGCGTGAATACGGTTGGAACGACGGTCCCCCTCCGCACCACCCACCACGCGGCTGGGAGGGCCCGCCGCCTCCGGGAGGCTGGGACGGTCCGCCACCTCCGGGAGGCTGGAACCGGCCGTGGGACGGTCCGCCG
>DASTKA010000834.1:0-6342 GCA_035716165.1 Mycobacterium sp.
GTGGTCATCACCTCGATCACGTCCCTCTTGAGCGCCTCGGGATCGACCTTGGCGAACTCCTCGGCGTAGTCGAAGTCTGCGCCGTAGGGACTGGCGTCGGGGTGGTTCGGGTGCAGCGTCGTGGGGTCGATCTGGTCCGGCCACCAGTCCCGGTTGGTCAGCGGCGCATGCGCTTTCGGCTTGGGAGACGCGATTGCGGGGTTTTCGCTCTCGCTGGCGCTGGCCGTCTTGCTGTCCTCGTGGGGCGGCCGGCTTTCGGAGATATCGGACACAGCTTTCCTTTCCAGTGGTGATCGGGCTGCGAGCTAGGAACCTGCAGTCGAACAGTCGGGGCAGGTGCCCCAATAGATGACCTCGGCCTCGTCGAGAACGAAGCCATCAAGAACGTTGTCATCGTCGGAGGGCGTCAGGCAGGGAGCGTCGCCGACGGCGCAGTCGATGTCGGCGATGATCCCGCAAGAGCGGCAGACGACGTGGTGATGGTTGTCGCCGACGCGCGATTCGTAACGCGCGACCATGCCCAAGGGTTGGATGCGGCGAACCAGACCCACGGTGGTCAGCGCGTTGAGCACGTCGTACACGGCTTGACGCGAAACATCGGGCAGGCCAACCCGTACCGCCGAGAAGATGGTCTCGGTGTCGGCGTGGGGATTGGCGTCCACGACCTCCAACACGGCAACCCTGGGCCGGGTCACCCGCAGATCCGCGTCCCGCAACCTGCCCGCGTAATCGGCCGTCGATGACACGCCACCAATATGACGCACTTATCTGGAACGAGTCAAGACTTTATTGTGAAGTGGGGCACAACTGCAGGCGACAAATGAGCTGCATCACCCGGGCCTCAAGTCGGCTTCAGCGCACTGCCTTTGCGCCACTGGTCCCAGCTGAGCGTCCAGTCGCCGTTCTGCGCCAGCGTCAGCGGCGGTCCACCGCTGTTGCGGACCTCGACGACGTCGCCGGGCACCGAAAAGTCGAAGAACCATTTCGCGTTGTCGGCATTGAGGTTCAAGCAGCCGTGCGACGTGTCGCGGTGCCCCTGGGCCCAGACCGTTGCGTCGAGCTCGTGCAGATATATGCCGTCGCTGCTGATCTTGGTGGCCCAGTTGATGGTCTCGCGGTATCCGAGCCTGGAGTTCTTGGGCAGCCCGAAGGTCGAGGAGTCCATGATGACGGGGTTGCCCTTGTCGAGCACCGTGTACACCCCCGAGGGGGTCCATAGCGAGATCGTCCTGCCGCCGACGTCCTCGGTGCCGCCCATTCCCATGCTGGTGGGCATCGTGCGCACCAGGGCCCCGTTGTCGAAGACGCTGACCTGATGGGTGGCGTCATCGGCGATGGAAACGTGTGCATCGCCGATGCGAAAGGAGACCTTGGTGTCGTCTTGCCCGAACAGTCCGTCGCCCAAGGCGATTCCGTAGATTTTCGCCTCGGCGGTGACCGTCGTTCCCGGCGCATAATAATGTTCGGGCCGCCAATGCACATTCTGGTCGTCGACCCAGTACCAGGATCCCTCGACTTTCGGATCGGTGGTCACCGACAGCTGTCGCTCGGCGGCGACACGATCGGCGATCTTCTCGTCGAAGTGCGCCACGATCACCGCTCCGACGCCGTAGGTGCCACCGTCGTGCAACGCGGCCTCCGACGTCGTGGTGAACGACACCTTGGTCTGGTTGGACGGCTTCAGGGTGGAGAATGACGAAACCTGCTTGGCCGCAACGCCACTGACACCCCTGCTGGTGATCGTCAGTGTGTAGGTGCGCCCGTAACCGAGCGGGACAGTCGGCTTCCATACCGTGTTGTCCGGGGTCATCACGCCCTCGATCGGTTTACCGCTCTCGTTGACCATGTCGACAGCCGTCAGGGTCCCGTTCTCGGCTTTGACCGTGACCGGGGCGACCGGGTCGACGTCATGCACGTTGGGGCCCGGAGTGATCGTTATCTGGGCCGGCTCAGCGTTTTTCGTGGGTGCACCGCTTTGACTGCAGCTGCCACCCCGACAATGCGAGGTCGATGCGACGTAGATGGCGACCACTGTGGCGGCGATGACGCACACCGCCGCGAGCACGAGTCTGCCAGGCCGGCTGACCCCCCGGATCCGGCTGACGAACTGACCGCTGTTCTTGGACATCATGAAGCTGCCGAATCCCTGCTTTCTGGTTCTCGCGGGCCAAAAAGCTCTGCCAGCGAACTCGATGTTGTAGGTGAGGTATCCCGCGACATGCGGTTTCTAAACCGCGGCGCGTCACCCGAGCGTGCCACAGGCGCCGACGAGAGATCATGGCCTCATGGCCGATGACGAACTCGACAGCCTCTACGAGATGGCGCCGAAGGAGTTCACCGCGCAACGCGCCAGGTTGGCCGCCGCGGCCAGGCAGCGCGGGGATACCGCCGCCGCGAAACGGATTTCCGCCGCCGGCAAGCCGACGACCGCGGCCTGGATCGTGAACCGGCTGGCATTGCGGCACGCGGACACCCGACAGCGTCTCGCGGACCTCGGGGAGCGGCTACGTGCCGCGCACGCGGCCATGGACGGCGGACGCATCCGGGACTTGACGGCCGAGCAACGCAAACTGATCGACGAACTCACCCGCAAGGCGCTCGACGCGGCCGGCCTGAAGCAGCCTTCGGCGGCCGTGCGTGAAGACCTGACCAGCACGCTGCAAGCCGCCATCGCCGACCCGCAGATCGGGGGACGCCTGGGCCGGTTGACCCGGCCCGAGCAGTGGTCGGGATTCGGCGCCTTCGGCGATGTGGCGCCGGAATCGGCGGATACCCCGAGCGAACCGGCAAAGCGCCGGCGCACGCCCGCGCGGAAACGGCCCGCGACGCAGCCGGCGCGCGCTGAGGCGCAGAGCCGACGGCGAGAAGAGCTGAGCGCGGCCGTCGACACCGCCGAACGCGCCAAAGCCGAGGCCGACGAGATGTTGTCGCAGCGACGGGCGCAACGAGATGCCGCTCGCCAACGCCGTGACGATGCGGCGCGGGCGCTGCGGGCGGCCGAACGGGAACTGAGCGGCGCCGAAAAGGACTACGACGGGGCACGGGAGCTGAGCCGCGCCGCCGCGGAATCGGTGAAGGAGGCAAAAGCCCGGTTGAAGCGGGCGTGAGGTCGCGGGCGAGTTTCCGCGGGGCGGGCCGGGGTATCAGCAAAGCCGTGACTTCTTTGTGGATGACAGAACGAAACGACCAGCCGTGGGCTGCAAGCCAGCTCGACCAAGGCTCCCCGTCCGCCGATGTCATCGTCGTGGGCGCCGGCATCACCGGCCTGATGACGGCGGTCCTGCTGGCCCGAGCGGGCAAGGATGTGCTGGTGTTGGAGGCGCGCACGGTGGGGGCTTGCGCGACAGGAAACACCACCGCCAAAATCAGCCTGCTGCAGGGCAGTCAGCTCTCCAAGGTGCTGCCGCGACACGGCCGGGACGTCGCACGCGCATACGTGGACGGCAACCGCGAAGGCCAGGAGTGGGTGATTGGCCACTGCGAGGCGAAGGGCGTGGCCGTGCAGCGCGAGGACGCCTACACCTACGCCCAGTCCGTGCGAGGCGTCCCCTCGGCGCGCGCCGAACTCGCCGCGTGTCAGGCCGTTGGCCTGCCGGCGGTGTGGGACGACGACGCCGACGTGCCGTTTGCCTATCACGGCGGGGTGCGGCTGGCCGACCAGGCGCAGTTCGACCCGATGTCATTCCTCGACGCACTGGTCGTCGAGTTGCTCGAGCACGGTGGACGGCTGGTCGAGCACACCCGGGTGCGGCGGGTCTCCTCGCGCGGCAAAACGGTGCGCGTCCACGTCAACGACGCAGCTCAGCGAGATGTCGAACTTCACGCCGCTCAGCTGGTGCTGGCAACCGGGATCCCGATCCTGGATCGCGGCGGTTACTTCGCGCGGGTGAAGCCCAGCCGGTCCTACTGCTTGGCCTTCAAGGTGCCGGGCAACATCACCCGGCCGATGATGATCTCTACCGACTCACCGACACGTTCGGTCCGGTACGCGCCGGTCGCGGACGGGGAGCGGCTGATCGTGGGCGGGGCCGGTCATACCGTGGGCCGCGAAAAGAGCCCGTCCCAGGCGCTTGGCGAGCTGTCGTCGTGGGCGCGCAAGCACTACCCGGGCGCGGTGCAGACCCACTTCTGGTCGGCACAGGACTACACGCCCATCGACCATCTGCCCTATGTCGGTCCCATCCTGCCGAGCACCGAAAGCATCTTTGTCGCAACGGGATTCAACAAGTGGGGAATGACCAACGGGGCCGCCGCGGCGTTGGCGCTGTCGAGCCGCATCCTGGGCGGGCGGATGGACTGGGCCCGCGCGTTCGCCAGCTGGAGTCCGCACGAGCTGACGGGCCTGACGACCGCCCTGCAGGCCAACCTCGAGGTCGGCTTCAACCTGACGAAGGGCTGGATCACCCCGGCAATACGAACTCATCGCCGCAGCCCTGTTGACGGGGAAGGCGGCGTGGTGAGCGGCCCGCCGTGGCACCTGGAGGCCCGCTCCCGCGTCAACGGGACCGAACATCGTGTCTCGCCAGTGTGCCCGCATCTGGGTGGGATCGTGAACTGGAACGACGCCGATAACGCGTGGGAGTGTCCGCTGCACGGGTCGCGGTTCGCGCCCGACGGCACGTTGTTGGAAGGGCCGGCCACCCGCGATCTGACCGCATAGCCCCCGAGGTCAGCCCGTCTTCTGAAAGACGAGCCAGCGCAACTCGATCGGGGAGTCGTCACGCTCGACGTCGAACACATCGAGCCCGCCGGCCCAACCCTCGAACCAGCCCGTGGGCGGCCAGGCGTCCGACGGTAACGATGCCTTCTCGTACTCGTAGGCGGAGTCGTCGGCGATCGGCTCGAGAGGCAGGGCCGCCGCCGCGCCGCCCACCTCGTCGCGGGTGAAGATCATGCTGTTGCACTGCTGACTGAGTTGCACCGCGGCGGCGTCGGGAACGTAGCCGTCGCGGGCCAGGAAGGTGTTGAAAACCAAGCGCCCACCCGGTGCCAGACAATCGGTGGCGAGCTCGAACATGCCGCGCAACTCGTGCGCCGTCCGGAAGTCGGACACCACCTCCGACAGCACCATCAGCTGGTACTCCTCGCGTACGCCCTCCATCGCGGTGAAGACGTCGCTTTGAATGACGTTCACGCGCAACGATTCACCGACCGCTTCGGCAACAATCACCTCGGCGAACGTCGCGGTCATCTCGACCGCGTCGACCGGATGTCCGCGCCGGGCCAACGCCAAGGCGTTACGCCCGGTTCCCGCGCCGACATCGAGCACCCGATAGTTCGAAGGGTCATCCGCCTCGGAGGCCAGGGCCAGCACTCGTGCGTCCGGTTCGGTGCCGAACAGCGGTGGCGGGCGGATGGCCATCCACTGTTGGTAGTCGGCTTCGACGGTGCGCCATTCGGCGTGGACGCGGAAATTGACGCCCACCCCGAACGGCGCCTCATACGAAATCAGGACCTCCGAACGAGGGGAGGCCTTGAAGGCCTTCGCCAGCTCGACTTCGAGGGCGGCTCGCAGCTGTGCGGCATGTTCGGGGGTGTACCAGACGCCCAGGGTGGCGCAGACGTTGCCGCACAACAGGACGTACTCGTCGATCAGGTCTGGCACCGCCGGCACCCTGATATGTCCTTCGGCCGACAATCGGCGGTAGAGCCGCCTGATCATCGCTTCGCGCAGCATCGACGGATCGAACGACCTTTTCGGTGGATCCTGCACCAGAACCTTGTACACGACCGGCGGCCTTTGCACCACCGCTCGGCTGAACTGACGGTCCGGCTACGTCCGACAGGCGACGCCTTCCAGAAGATCGGCCACCGCGGCGACGCTTTCGGCGGGCTTGGTCATCTGGGTGGCGACCTCCCTGGCTCGGCTGAGGAAGTGCGCGGAACGCACCCAGCGCAAGTCGGCGACCAGCGAGTCCAGGGTGGAGGCCGAGAACGCCCGTCCCACGCCGATTTCCAACTTGCTGACCGCGTCGGCCCAGATCGGTTGATCGAGCCAGAGCCAGAGAATCAACATGGGCACACCCGCCCGCATGCCCGCGGCGGTGGTGCCGGCGCCGCCGTGGTGCACGATCGCGCGGCAGGTCGGAAACACCGCGGCGTGGTTCACCGTCTCCACGATTCTTACGTGGTCGGCGGGCGCGATACGGGTGAAATCGTTTGGGCCGCTGCAAATCAACGCGCGCTCGCCTATCTGGGCGCAGGCCGCGCTGATCACGGCAACCGTCTCGGCGGGGGAGGTGACGGGTGTGTCGCCAAATCCGAAATAAATCGGCGGCGTCCCGTCGGCTATCCAGGACAACACCTCGTCGTCGACATCGCTGGGCATTGCCAGGGTCAGCG
>DASTKA010000835.1:0-3250 GCA_035716165.1 Mycobacterium sp.
GACCAGGTCAGCTCGCGAACCGCCAAGCGGAACCTGTCGGTGGCGGCCAAAACCACGGTGTCACCCGAAATCTCAACCCTGATTCCGGTCAACATCGGCAACGTGTCGTCGCGGCCGGCCGCGATGGCGACCTGGCTGATCGCCTCGGCGAACAGATCGGCGGGCAGCGCCCCGGTCTCTTCCGGCAGCGCCGGCAGCGTCGGGTAATCCTCGACCGCCATCGTGGGCAAGGAGAACCTGGCGTTTCCGCAATGCAGCGCGACCCTGTTCCCGTCGACGTAGAAGTCGATGGGCTTGTTGGGCAGCGCCCGCACGATGTCGGATAACAACCGCCCCGATACCAAAACGCTTCCCTGGGAAGCGATTTCGGCTGCAACCTGCGCTTCGGCAGAAACCTCGTAATCGAATCCGGAGATCGTCAGGCCCGCATCGGTGCCAGACAGCAGCACACCGGATAGCACCGGGACCGCGGGTCTGGACGGCAGATTCTTCGCCACCCACGACACCGCGTCGGCGAAAGACTCCCGCACCAAACGAAACTTCAAGTCGCTGAGGCCAGCCGTTGTCGTCGCCGCGTCCATAGCGTCCCTTCACCTACTCAGCGTTTTCGAATCCATTGGCTAGCCTCCCCCCGCTAGCACGGGGCCCCGCCACGAACGCCGCTGACATGTGCTGCGCCAACGACGAACGTAACGGCAGTCGAAGAACAACCGTAGATCCTTCGACGCCATCTTGAAAGCTAATCGCAAACCCCGACAACCCGAGCGGATCGAGGCTCAGACGACGAGTGTGGACCGGGCGTCCCCAACGCTGTATTTCAAAGAAGAACCGATGAAGAGATCTCAGTACCAGTATTAAGGCCTGTGCATTCTGGGGACAGCGCCGTCCCGGCGCAGCTAGCGCAGCGATCGGGGTGTGCATCGCCGCGGGACCACCTGTGGGTGATGTGTTGGGCGGGTGGGGACCAACGACGACTGTGCACGCAAGCCCCGGTACTACACCGGCGTTTGACCGCGTTGTACACAGACCTGCGCACATCCATCCGGTGTGGCGGGTGTGACGCACGCGCGTGAAGTTTCTCGAAAAAAATTTTGGTCAGGGCCGGCCGAAGCCGGGAAATCGGCGCACGGAGCGCCGGGAGAGGGGAGAACTCAGCGCTTGGAGCGCTGGCGGATACGCGTCGTGAGCTCTTTGACGTGATCAAAAACCTCACGCCGCTCGGCCATCTCGGACAAGATCTTGCGCTGCGCGTACATCACCGTGGTGTGGTCGCGGCCGAAGGCCTGGCCGATCTTGGGGAGTGACAGGTCGGTCAGCTCTCGACAGAGATACATCGCAATCTGGCGCGACTGGGCCAGCGCTCGAGTCTTGCCGGGGCCGCGGAGCTCTTCCACGGTGGTGTCGAAGTATTCGGCGGTGGCCGCCATGATGGTGGCCGCGCTGATCTGCATCGTGCTGGCATCGGCGATCAGGTCGCGGAGCACGATCTCGGCCAGCGCCCTGTCAATTGGCGTCTTGTTCAGCGAGGCGAATGCGGTCACCCGGATCAGGGCGCCCTCGAGTTCTCGAATGTTGCGTTCAATGCTGCTGGCGATGAGTTCGAGCACGTCGTCGGGGACCGCCAGCCGCTCCATCTGAGCTTTCTTACGCAAGATGGCAATGCGGGTTTCCAGCTCCGGGGGCTGCACATCGGTGATCAGGCCCCACTCGAAGCGTGTGCGCAACCGGTCTTCGAGGGTGGCCAGCTGCTTGGGCGGGCGGTCCGAAGAGATGACGATCTGTTTGTTGGCGTTGTGGAGCGTGTTGAAGGTGTGGAAGAACTCCTCCTGGATACCTTCCTTGCCTTCGATGAACTGGATGTCATCGACGAGCAGCACGTCGACGTCACGATAGCTGCGCTTGAACGCGACCTTGCGATCGTCGCGAAGCGAGTTGATGAAGTCGTTGGTGAATTCCTCGGTGGACACGTACTTGACGCGCATTCCCGGGAAGAGTCGCTGGGCGTAGTTGCCGGCGGCATGCAGCAGGTGGGTCTTGCCGAGTCCGGACTCACCCCAGATGAACAACGGGTTGTAGGCCCGGGCCGGCGCTTCGGCGATGGCCAACGCTGCGGCGTGTGCGAAGCGGTTGGAGGCGCCGATGACAAAAGTGTCGAACGTGTAGCGGCGGTTGAGGCTCGTTCCCGCGGCGACGGCCGGATCGATCGCGTGCGGCCGCTCGGTGAAGTAGTTCGGCCAGCCCGGCTGGTTGCCGGTGACCGCCTCGCTGTCGTCAAAGACTTCGTCCGGATCGACGGCTGCACCGTCGGCCGCGAAGGACGGGTCGGATCCGGGGAACGGTTCCGCCGGCGGGATGAGCGCGTCCTCGACATCGTCGGGCGGGGGAGCGATGCGGACTCCGAGTTGGATCTGCTGTCCGAGCCGGCGGCTGAGGGCATCGGTGATCGGGGCCCGCAGATGTCGTTCGATCTCGTTTTGCACGAAGCTGCTGGGCACCGACAACAGTGCGAATCCCTCGACGATGGTCAGCGGGCGGACCAGATTCAGCCATGCCCTTTGCTGCGGGGTGAGGGGAGTGACCAGAGTCGTGCGGCTGGTGGGCATGCCGTCTGCAGTGGGCTCCCCGTTGAGCTCGGAAACGACCGCATTCCACACTGTGGTGAAACTGGAACCGGGGTCATCGGTCAACGACGCATCTCCCTGGTTCTCGAACGTCCCGACCCGAGTTACACACGCTTGACGACAAAGCAACTTTCCACATAGTTATACACAGGTGTGGACAGAATGATCATGGGCGAGTCGCAACCTACCTGCGACAGCTCGCGATCCCCGTGCTGGAAGAAAACCTCACAAGGTCGTCCAGACAGCTAGTCGATCCACCATCCTCGCTTAGTTGTCGAGCGCTGCTCAGTCTAAATCGACTTCGGAGAAGCTAACAGTTTTCCGTCCGGCTGCCAACCGTTCTGTTGCAATCCAATCGGGCCATTTAGGGTACGTGGGGCTTGCTTCGGCTCGTTATGGTAGCCACGTCGGCGACGAGTGTGATCGAAACGGAAAATCTTTCTGCCGCGCACGTGCGGCTTCGTTGCGACAGGCCAGGTTTGACCAGGCGAGGCCTCGTAAGTACCCTCGAACAGTCGCCCGAAAGTCGGCGATACGGCTGCGACCCGAACCACCTGGGGACCGCGCCGGCCAGCAGCACCAAGACCACCTCCGGTCGAACCGCAGACGAGCTCGATGCGAAACGTCTG
>DASTKA010000836.1:0-7896 GCA_035716165.1 Mycobacterium sp.
TCGCGTCGCGTTCGGCGGTGCGGCGCTGGCCCTGCGACTTGCGGGCCGCGCCCACCGTGCCGCCGGCCTCGGCGGGGATGTCCAGCTCGGCGTGGAGGTGCGGAGAGTTGGAGTAGGTCTCGGCGGGCTCGGGGCAGTCCAGCCCCAGCGCCTTGTCGATCGAGGCCCAGCGGGGCAGCTCGTCCCAGTCCACCAGGGTGACCGCGACACCGGTCTTCCCGGCGCGGCCGGTGCGTCCGATGCGGTGGACGTAGGCCTGCTCGTCCTCGGGGATCTGGTAGTTGATGACGTGGGTGACGTCGTCGATGTCGATGCCGCGGGCGGCCACGTCGGTCGCGACCAACACATCGATCTCGCCAGTCCGGAACGCTTTCAGCGCCTTCTCGCGGGCCACCTGTCCCAGATCGCCGTGGACCGCCCCCACCGCGAAACCACGCTCGGCCAGCTCGTCGGCCACCTTCTGCGCGGTGCGCTTGGTGCGGGTGAAGATCATGGTGGCGCCGCGACCTCCGGCCTGCAGCACGCGGCTGACGAGCTCCACCTTGTCCAGGGCGTGGGCCCGGTAGACGTACTGGACGGTCGTGTCGTGAATGGCCGCCGAGTGCGGCGCTTCCGCCCGGATGTGCGTGGGCTGGTTCATGAAGGTGCGGGCCAGCGTGATGATCGGGTCCGGCATGGTCGCCGAGAACAGCATGGATTGCCGGTCGGTCGGGATCTGGCGCAAAATGCGCTCGATGTCGGGCAGGAAGCCCAGGTCGAGCATCTCGTCGGCCTCGTCGAGCACCAGCACCGACAGCCCGCCCAGTTGCAGGTGGTTCTGCTGGCTCAGGTCGAGCAGCCGGCCCGGCGTGCCCACCACGACGTCGGCGCCGGCACGCAACGCCTCGATCTGCGGCTCGTAGGGGCGCCCGCCGTAGATGGGAACCACCGAAAGCGGCCGGCCGTCGTCAGCGGTGAGGTGCTTGGCCGCCAACGTGAGGTCATCGGTGACCTGCAGGCACAGCTCGCGGGTGGGCACCACGATCAGCGCCCGCGGTGTGCCGTTGAGCGGCCGGGCGGCGGTGCCGGCGGTGATGCGCTGCAGCAGGGGCACGCCGAACGCGAAGGTCTTGCCCATACCGGTGCGGGCCTGGCCGATCAGATCGTCGCCGGCGAGCGCCATGGGCAGCGTCAGTTCTTGGATGGCAAAGGGGCTTTCGATCCCCTTTTCGGCAAGTGCGCGAACGATTTCGTCGCGGACGCCGAGTTGAGCAAAGGTCAGTTCAGTTGTGCTTGTCAGTGCGGTCATGCGTGGGTAAGTAGCCTCTCGGTGACGTATCGGTTTGTGTCGGTATTTCTCTGTCGCGGTCACGCGCGCACGAGTTCCGACTCCGAATACGTCGCCGAGTCGCCGGCCCTGGCTCAGTCTGGGAGGACCCAGTGTGGGCGGGCCAGCTGTGCACGCACATTTCGCCGATAGCGGCTTGGAAAAACGTTTACGGCATGAAATACAGCCGCCATCTACCTCCATGATAGCTGGTCGACAGCTGGTTCCCATTTTGCGCTAAGTCAGCCGACTACAGTGTTGCCATGACCCGGCCCTCCAGCCAGCCCGCCGCCGCCGACCAGATCGACGATTCGGCCGCCCCGCGGCTGACGGCCGATCACCCGGGTGTCAACGAGTTGTTCGCGGTCCTGGCCTACGGCGAGATCGCCGCGTTCTACCGGCTCACCGACGAGGCGCGGATGGCCCCCGACCTGCGCGGACGGATATCCATGGCGAGCATGGCCGCCGCCGAGATGCAGCACTACGAGCAGTTGCGCGACGCGCTGGAAAGCCGTGGCGTCGACGTGGTGTCGGCGATGTCGAAGTACGTCTCGGCGCTGGAGAACTACCACCGGCTGACGATGCCCAGCACCTGGCTCGAGGCCCTGGTGAAAACCTATGTGGGCGACGCGCTGGCGGCCGATCTGTACTTGGAGATCGCCGACGGTCTGCCGGACGAGGTGGCCGACGTGGTGCGTGCGGCGCTGTCGGAGACCGGGCACTCGCAGTTCGTCGTCGCCGAGGTGCGCGCCGCCGTGACCGCGAGCGGCAAGCAGCGCAGCCGGCTGGCGCTGTGGTCACGCCGACTGTTCGGCGAAGCGATCACTCAGGCCCAGTACCTGCTGGCCGACCACGACGAGCTGGTCGACCTGGTGATGTCGGGCGCCGGCGGGCTGGGCCAGCTCAACGCGTTCTTCGACCGGCTGCAGCAGACGCACGACCGCCGCATGCACGAACTCGGCCTGAGCTGAGGTTCGCAGCGGGTCACGGCCATCGGGCTTCGCCGTGATCGCCAGCGCGGCGCAGCCGGGCGCAGCGGGTCACGGCCATCGGCCTCAGCCCGCGCAGGTCGCCATGTTCGAGACGTTGGACGCGATGATCCGCTGACCTGCGGCGTTGAAGACCGAGCAGCTGAGCCGACCGTAGAAGCTGGTCGCCACCACCGATTCGGTCTGCACGCCCGGGTTGAGCACCACGACCTTCGACCACGGCAGCGACACGTTGAACTCGGTCTGCGGCACCCCCTGCGCGTCGGTGTAGACGATGTTCACCAGATCCAACAGCTGCTTGCTTCCGTTCACGCTGTAGACGACGGTGCGCGGGTTCAGCGCGGCCGTCGGCGGTGCCGCGGCGAGCGGCGGCGCGACGGTGGGCGCGGCCGCCGCCGGCGGAGCGATGGGCGCGGCGCTGGGTGTGGTGACCGTCGTGAAGGTTTCGGCCGGCAACCGGGAGGGCCCGGGGGCTGCGCTGGGCGGCGCGGACGCCCTGGTCGTCGCGGGTGCCGAGGTCACCGGGTGGGGAGCCGGCGCGCCCAGCGTGGCCTTGGTCGACGCGCTGTCGCCGCTGTTGATGATGACGGCGGTGGCGATGGCGCCCAGCGCCGCGACCGCGCCCACGATCGCCGTGGCGGGGCGCCAGCGCGAGTCGGCCGGCCAGCCCGTCCAGTTGTAGTCGGCGTTCAGGTCTGGATCGGTATCGCAGGCGTCGTCAACGTCGTCGTCGGGGTAAGCCCGGATCCTTTCGTCAAGGTGCGACAGTGTGGTACCCATGGTGCCGAAGTTAGCGATGTGAAAGCACGGATCGGGTATCGCGCGGGTGCGTGAGACAACCTGCAAGCGAATCGTTATCGGGCCGCGACCGGGCTTTCGCTGACCGCGAAGTGTGGGGACGCGAGGACGCGGGGGTCGGCCGCGTCCACTAGCCTGCTGCTGACGGGCCGGAACTCACTACCCGCGGCAGACTGCAAGACCCATGGAAGGGGTGACCGTGGAGGTCAAGATCGGTATCACGGATAGTCCACGCGAGTTGGTCCTTGCCAGCGCCCAGACGCCCGCTGAGGTCGAAGATCTGGTCAGCGCCGCGCTGGGCGAGGGGTCGGGTCTGCTCCGACTGAGCGACGAGCGGGGCCGCCGCTTCCTGATTCACACCACCAAGATCGCCTATGTGGAAATCGGTGCCGCCGACGCGCGCCGTGTGGGCTTCGGCATCACCGCCGAATCCGGCAAGCACGCCGGCAAGGGGAATTAAGAGCGGGTAAGCGGCACGTGTGACAGTCCGCCCCAGGCGAACTGCACGGTGCCGTCGACCGCGTCCGCCTTGGAAATCGGGCGGTCGGAGTCCAGCCAGTACCTGGCGCAGTCGACGCTGATCCCGACCAGACCGACCGCGATCATCCGGGCCCGGTGCGGGTCCAGCCCGGAATCCTCGCTGATCAGTGCGAAGACCGCGTCGATGCAGGATTCGGTGGCGACGCGCACCTGGGCGGCCACTTCGGGTTCGGTGACGTAATCGTTCTCGAAGATCAGCCGATAACCCTGGCTGTCATGCTCGATGAAGTCGAAGAACGCCTGCACCGCGGAGTGCAACCGGCGCCGGTTGTCGGTGGTGGTGCTCAGCGCCTGCTGAACGCCCGAGACCAGGTTCTGCACGTGCCGCGCGAGCACCGCGAGGTAAAGCTCGAGCTTGCTCGAAAAGTGTTGATACAGAACGGGTTTGCTGACGCCGGCGCGATCGGCGATCTCATCCATGCCTGCCGCGTGGTAGCCGCGGTCGACGAACACATCGCTGGCCACGATGAGCAATTGGCCGCGCCGCTCATCGCGCGGCAACCGGTTGCCTCGCCGGTTCGAAGCCGCGGCTCCGTCCGGCCGGCCCCGGTCGGCCGATCTGACGGCGCGCCGCGCCGGCACCTTGGCGAGTTCGCTCATCGATCCCTCATCTGATTATCGGCGGCCGGCCGTCGGTGAACCGGGGTCGGCCGCTCGCAGCCCGTGGCACAGACCTTACTACCCGCCCGGTCGATGCGGCGGTCACCGCCGCCGTCGCCGCAGGCAGAAGCGGTGTCGGACGGTCGATTCGGGCGCGCCACGGGCGGCGGTGGTGGAAGGCTGTGTAATCCTGGGGAAATGACGTCCCCCCGCCCGCCGCGCAGCACGGGTCGCGTGCCGGTGTTGCGTGACGAGTGGCGAGAGCCGCTGCGGGCGCTGCGCGACCCCCTCGCCCGGGAAGCCGGGCGGGTGCGGGCCGACCGTGAGCGGCCGCGACAGTGGCGCAAACAGACCTGGTTGGGCCGCTTTGTCTCCACCTATGGGTGGCGCGCGTACGCCCTGCCCGTCCTGGTGGTGCTCACCGCGGTGGTCATGTATCAGACGGTGACCGGCACCGGTGCGCCGAAGCCGACGGCCGGCCAGCCCATCCAGGGTCCGCCGGCGATCGGCGCGGTGGGTACCACGATCATCGACGCCCCGCCGCGCGGTCTCGCCGCGTTCGACGCGAACCTGCCGGCCGGGACGTTGCCGGACGGCGGCCCGTTCACCGAAGCGGGCGACAAGACGTGGCACCCCGTGCCGGGCGCCACGCCGCAGCTCGGTCAGGGCACCGCCAAGGTGTTCAAGTACACCGTCGAAGTGGAGAACGGCATCGACCCGACGATGTTCGGCGGCGACGAGGCCTTCGCCCAGATGGTCGACCAGACGCTGGCCAATCCGAAGGGCTGGACGCACAATCCGCAGTTCGCCTTCACCCGGATCGACAACGGCAAGCCCGACTTCCGGATCTCGCTGGTGTCACCGGTGACGGTGCGCGAGGGGTGCGGCTACGAATTCCGGCTCGAAACCTCTTGCTACAACCCGGTATTCGGCGCCAACCGCGAGGCGCGGGTCTTCATCAACGAGGCACGCTGGATACGTGGGGCGGTGCCGTTCGAAGGGGACATCGGCTCCTACCGGCAGTACGTGACCAACCACGAGGTCGGCCACGCCATCGGATACGTGCACCACGAGCCCTGCGAGCAGCAGGGTGCGTTGGCGCCGGTGATGATGCAGCAGACGTTCTCGACCTCGAACAATGACGCCGCCCAGTTCGATCCCGACGTCGTCAAGGCCGACGGGAAGACCTGCCGGTTCAACCCCTGGCCGTACCCCATCGCCTAGCCCGCCGTCCTGAGGGCACCGTCTCGTTGCCGCGCCCCGCGCGGGCTGCTGTGATGGTGGGAGAAGTTGATCAAGGAGATGTTTCGCAGTGTCGACGTCGCTGCCGCCACTCGTGGCGCCCGCAGACCACCTGAGTGGCGATGAGGTGGCCCGCTACAGCCGCCACCTGATCATTCCCGGCCTGGGGCTCGACGGGCAGAAGCGGCTCAAGAACGCGCGGGTGCTGGTGATCGGCGCCGGCGGCCTCGGCGCGCCGACGTTGCTCTACCTGGCCGCCGCCGGAGTGGGCACGATCGGCATCGTCGAGTTCGACGTGGTCGACGAGTCGAACCTGCAGCGCCAGATCATTCACGGGGTCGCCGACGTCGGGCGTCCCAAGGCCCAGTCGGCGCGCGACTCCATCGCCGCGATCAACCCGCTGGTCGACGTCCGGCTGCACGAGTTCCGCCTGGACTCCACCAACGCCGTCGAGCTGTTCGGCTCCTACGACCTGATCGTGGACGGCACCGACAACTTCGCCACCCGGTATCTGGTCAACGACGCGGCGGTGCTGGCGAAAAAGCCGTACGTGTGGGGGTCGATCTACCGCTTCGAGGGTCAGGTGTCGGTGTGCTGGGAGGATGCCCCCGACGGTCGCGGGCTCAACTATCGCGACCTTTACCCCGAGCCCCCGCCGCCCGGTTCCGTCCCGTCCTGCGCCGAGGGCGGTGTGCTGGGCATCGTCTGCGCGTCCATCGCCTCGGTGATGAGCACCGAGGTGATCAAACTCATCACCGGCATCGGCGACTCGTTGCTGGGCCGGTTGATGATCTACGACGCGCTGGAGATGACGTACCGGACCATCGCGATCCGCCGCGACCCCTCGGACGCGTCGCGACCGAAGATCACCGAGCTCGCCGACTACGAGCAGCTGTGCGGCGTGGAGCCCGACGCTCCGGCGCACGACGCGGCCGCGGCCATCACCCCGCGGGAGCTGCGTGACTGGCTGGATTCCGGTAAGAAGCTGGCGCTGATCGACGTGCGTGAGCCCGTGGAGTTCGACATCGTGCACATCGACGGGGCCCAGCTGATCCCGCAGTCGTCGATCAATTCCGGCGAGGGCTTGGCAAAGCTGCCGCAGGACCGCCTGCCGGTGCTGTACTGCAAAACTGGGGTGCGCTCGGCCCAGGCGTTGGCGGTGTTGCGCAAGGCCGGATTCGCCGATGCGGTGCATTTGCAGGGCGGGATCGTGGCATGGGCGCAGCAGATGCAGCCCGACATGATTCTGTACTGACCCGGTGCGCCTGTCGGACTCGTTTAGAGTACCGGTGTGACAGTCGAGCCACCGCCGGATCATGTGCTGTCCGCGTTTGGTTTGGCCGGCGTCAACCCCGTTTATCTGGGCGCAAGCTGGGAGGGCGGCTGGCGGTGCGGCGAAGTCGTCCTGTCGCTGGTGGCCGACAACGCCCGCGCGGCCTGGTCCGCGCGGGTCCGCGAGACCTTGTTCGTCGACGGTGTTCGCCTGGCCCGGCCGGTGCGTTCCACCGACGGGCGCTACGTCGTTTCCGGTTGGCGGGCGGACACCTTCGTGGCCGGGACGCCGGAGCCCCGCCATGACGAAGTCGTCTCGGCGGCGGTGCGACTACACGAGGCGACGGGCAAATTGGAGCGGCCCCGCTTTCTGACCCAGGGCCCCACGGCGCCCTGGGGCGACGTCGACATCTTCATCGCCGCCGATCGTGCGGCGTGGGAGGAACGGCCCCTGGCCTCGGTGCCCCCGGGAGCGCGGTCGGCCCCTCCGACGGCGGACGCCGAGCGGTCGGTGGAGCTGCTGCACCAGCTCGCCAACTTGCGCAAGCCGACCAAGAGCCCCAACCAGCTGGTCCACGGAGACCTTTACGGCACAGTGCTTTTCGTCGGTACCGCGGCGCCGGGAATCACCGACATCACCCCGTACTGGCGGCCCGCATCGTGGGCGGCCGGAGTGGCCGTGATCGACGCGCTGTCCTGGGGAGAGGCCGACGACGGGCTGATCGAACGCTGGAACGCCCTGCCGGAATGGTCACAAATGTTGTTGCGGGCGTTGATGTTTCGCCTCGCGGTCCACGCGCTGCACCCGCGGTCGACCGCCGAGGCGTTCCCCGGCCTGGCCCGCACCGCTGCGCTGGTCCGGCTGGTGCTCTAGCGTCCGTCGGGGAACTCGTAGCGAACCTCGCGCAGCGCGATTCTGCCGTCGGTCGCCAGCACGCCTTCGGCGCGCAACAACTCCAGCTGGCGGGTTGTCAGGTGTCGCGCCGGGCGCCCGGAGGCGGTGATCACCCGGTGCCAGGGCAGGTCCGAGGAGTCGGTCCGCATGATCCAGCCGACGATGCGCGGGCTGGAAAGCCCTGCGACAGTGGCGATGTCGCCGTAGGTGGCGACCCGGCCGGACGGGATCGCGGCGACCAGAGCACGCACCCG
>DASTKA010000837.1:0-5892 GCA_035716165.1 Mycobacterium sp.
GGACTCGGTGCCATGTCAGTAATCCTCCGGTCGGCCCGTGGTGCGCAGGATCTCGAGGAGCTCGGCGTGGGCGGCGGGACCCGCCGCCAACGCGGAATCCGACGAGGGTGTCCACGGCTGACCGGCCAGGTCGGTGACGACACCGCCGGCGGCTCGCACGAGCGCGACGCCGGCGGCGTGATCCCACACATGGCCGCCGAAACTTAGTGCGGCACCCAGTATTCCGTCGGCGACGAACGCGAGGTCCAGGCCGGTGGAGCCGTGCATGCGCAGTCGCGACGAGACCCGGCTGAGGTTCTCCAGCACCGCGATTCGGTACCGCCCCGGGAACCGGCCCCGCGCGTCCGCGCTGAACGACCCGGCACCGACCAGCGCGTCGGCCAGGTTGATGGAGGTCAGCGGTGGCTGCGGCACCCCGTTCTTGCGCAACGGGCCGCCCGCTATGGCCGTGTAGCGCTGATCCATGAAGGGCAACCAGGTCAGCCCGGCCACCGGGTCGCCATGGTGCAGCAGGCCGAGCAAAATGCCCGCCATCGGTGATCCGGCCGCGTAGTTGAAGGTGCCGTCGACGGGATCCAAGACCCACACCCAGGGCGAGTCGACGGCCGAACCGCCGAATTCCTCGCCGTGCACCCCGATCCCGGTGGCCTCGACGAGCGCGGCGACCACCTGCCGCTCGATCGAGAGGTCGACATCGGTGGCAAAGTCGTTGCCCTTCTTGCGGACCGCGGAGTCGGCGCGGTGACCGGCAAGGAACGGTTCGACCGCATCGTCGAGGATCGCCGACGCCTGCGCCACCAACGTGTGCACGTCCATGCGGTGCTACTCCGCCACCGCGGCCAGCGCCTGCGGCAAGGTGAATCGCCCCGCGTAGAGGGCCTTGCCGACGATGGCGCCCTCCACCCCGCGGTCCGTGAGGGTGGCGATGGCGCGCAGGTCGTCGAGGCTGGACACGCCGCCGGAGGCGATCACCGGGGCGTCGGTCCGTTCGGCGACGGACGCCAGCAGGTCCAGATTGGGACCACCCAGCGTGCCGTCCTTGGTCACGTCGGTGACCACGAACCGCGAACACCCTTGCCCGTCAAGGCGTTCCAACACTTCCCACAGGTCACCCCCGTCGGTTTCCCAGCCGCGCCCGCGCAGCCGGTGCTCGCCGTCGACGATCTGAACGTCCAGGCCCACCGCAACCTTGTCGCCGTGTTCGCTGATCGCCCGGGCGCACCACTGCGGGTTTTCCAGGGCCGCCGTGCCCAGGTTCACCCGGGCGCAGCCGGTGGCCAGGGCGGCGGCCAGCGACTCGTCGTCGCGGATACCGCCGGACAGCTCCACCTGCACGTCGAGCTTGCCGACCACCTCGGCCAGCAGGTCGCGGTTGGACCCGCGCCCGAACGCCGCGTCCAGGTCGACCAGATGGATCCAGTCGGCGCCGTCGCGCTGCCAGGTCAGCGCGGCGTCCAGCGCTGAGCCGTATTCGGTTTCACTGCCCGCCTTGCCCTGCACCAGACGCACGGCACGGCCGTCGACCACGTCGACCGCGGGCAACAAGATCAACACATTCCCTCCTGTGTGCCGAGACCGCAACGGTTGTGCGTCGGCGGCTGCTGCTTGCCGGAAAGCGTTTCGGTGAGGCCCCTTCACAAGCCCTGGACCCAATTGCTCAACACGGCCGCGCCGGCATCCCCGCTCTTCTCCGGGTGAAATTGGGTGGCGGACAACGGGCCGTCCTCGACCGCGGCCAGGAACGGCCCTTCATGGGTGGCCCACGTCAGCACCGCGTCGGGCGAACCTTCCCACTGCTGCGCGGCATAGGAGTGCACGAAGTAGAACCGGGTGTCGGCGTCGAGTCCCTTGAACAGGACAGTGCCGGGCCCGGATTCGACCACGTTCCAGCCCATGTGCGGAATGACCGGTGCCTGCAGTCGGGTGACATACCCCGGCCATTGCGCGCATCCCTCGGTCTCCACGCTGAATTCGACGCCGCGGGCGAACAGGATCTGCATCCCAACACACACACCCAGCACCGGACGCCCGGCCGCGACCCGCTCGGCGATGATCCGCTCACCACCGACGTTGCGCAGCCCGGTCATGCAGGCCTCGTAGGCCCCGACGCCGGGCACCACCAGGCCGTCGGCGGCGGCCGCGGCACCGGCGTCGCCGGTCACCTCGACCGACGCGCCGACCCGCTCGAGGGCACGCTGAGCCGACCGCAGGTTGCCCGAGCCGTAATCCAGGACGACGACGGATTTCGCTGTCACAGAACCCCTTTGGTGGACGGCACGTCCGAAACCCGAGGGTCGGACTCGACCGCCTGGCGCAGCGCCCGCGCAACCGCCTTGTACTGCGCTTCGGTGATGTGGTGCGGGTCGCGCCCGTACAGGACGCGCACGTGCAGCGCGATGCGCGCGTTCATGGCCAGCGTTTCGAACACGTGCCGGTTGATGACGGTGTGATACGGCACCGAGTTGCCGGCAATGGTGGTGTGCTGCAGATGATCCGGTTCCCCGCTGTGCACACAGTAGGGCCGTCCGGACACATCGACCGCCGCGTGGGCCAGCGTTTCGTCCATCGGGATGAAGGCGTCGCCGAACCGGCGGATGCCCCGCTTGTCGCCCAGGGCCTGGCCGAGCGCCTGACCCAGCACGATCGCCGTGTCCTCGATGGTGTGGTGTCCCTCGATCTCGACATCGCCCTTGGTGCGTACGGTCAGATCGAAACTGGCGTGACTGCCCAGGGCCGTGAGCATGTGGTCGTAGAACGGCACGCCGGTGTCGATGTCGACCTGCCCGGTGCCGTCGAGGTCGAGTTCGACGACGATGTCGGATTCCTTCGTGCGGCGCTCGATGCGCGCACGGCGGGTGGCGGTGGCTGTCACGGTGCTCCTAACACATGGTCGCGACCCGCTGCACGCGGCTTAGCCGCGCTTGCGATCGCTCCTGCGAGACTGGGGGTAACTGGCGCCAGTTCGGTGGCGGCGATTTGGGCGCTGGCGCGCAGGAAGGCGTCGTTCTCCTCGGCCAGTCCGGTCGTGGCGCGCAGGTAACCGGGGATTCCGACGTCACGGATCAACACGCCGGCGTCCAGATACCGCTGCCAGGTGGCCGGGGCGTCGGAGAATTCGCCGAACAGGACGAAGTTCGCGTCGCTGGGAATCACCCGAAACCCCAAGGCGGTCAACGCTGTCGAGACCCGTTTGCGTTCGGAGATCAGCGTGGCCACGCTGCCCAGCGTGTCATCGGCGTGCCGCAGCGCGGCGCGGGCGGCGGCCTGGGTGATCGAGGACAAGTGATACGGCAACCGGACCAGCAGCATCGCGTCGATCACCGCCGGGGTGGCGATCAGGTAGCCCAGCCGGCCACCGGCGAAGGCGAACGCCTTGCTCATGGTGCGCGAGACGATGAGCTTGGTCGGATACTCCCCTATCAGCTCGACCGCGCTGGGCTGGGAAGAGAATTCGCCGTAGGCCTCGTCGACGATCAGGATGCCGGGCACCTCGTCGAGCAGCCGCCGCAGGTCCGGCAGCGAAACACTCTGCCCCGAAGGGTTGTTCGGGCTGGCGACGAACACCACGTCGGGCCGGCGGTCGGTGATGGCGGCCACGGCGGTATCGACGTCCAGGCTGAAATCGTCGGCCCGGGCGGCCTGCAGCCATTCGGTCCGGGTCCCGTCGGAGATGATCGGGTGCATCGAGTAGGACGGGACGAACCCGATGGCGGTGCGCCCCGGACCGCCGAACGCCTGTAGCAGCTGCTGCAGGATCTCATTGGAACCGTTTGCCGCCCAGAGGTTTTCGAGTCCGAGCTGGACGCCGGTCTGGGCGCTGAGGTAGCCGGCCAGGTCGGTCCGCAGGGCCACCGCGTCGCGGTCGGGATAGCGGTGCAGGTCGGTCGCGGCCTCGCTCACCGAGCGCACCACGTCATCCACCAGCGCCTTGCTGGGCGGGTGCGGGTTCTCGTTGGTGTTCAGCCGCACCGGGACCGCCAGTTGCGGTGCCCCGTACGGCGATTTGCCGCGCAGGTCGTCGCGCAGCGGCAAGTCGTCCAGCGTGGGCCGCTTGGCCGTCATCGCTCGAACCTCCGCCGCACCGCTTCGCCGTGTGACGGCAGATCTTCGGCCTCGGCCAGCGCGATCACATGCCCGGACACGTCTTTCAGGGCCGCCTCGGTGTAATCGACCACGTGGATGCCGCGCAGGAACGTCTGCACGGACAGGCCGCTGGAGTGCCGGGCGCTGCCGGCGGTCGGCAGCACGTGATTGGATCCCGCGCAGTAGTCACCGAGGCTCACCGGCGCGTACGGCCCGACGAAAATGGCTCCGGCCGAACGTATTCGGCCCGCGACGGCCGCCGCGTCGACGGTCTGGATCTCCAAGTGTTCGGCGGCGTAGGCGTTGACGACGGTGACACCGGCGTCCAGGTCGTCGACCAGGATGATCGCCGACTGGCGTCCACCGAGTGCTGCCGTCACCCGTTCGCGGTGCACTGTCGTCTGCAGCTGGGCGGCCAGCTCGGCCTCGGTGGCGGCGGCCAGGTCCGCGCTGGGCGTGACGAGCACGCTGCCCGCCATCTCGTCGTGCTCGGCCTGACTGATCAGGTCGGCGGCGACGTGCGCCGGGTCGGCGGTGTGGTCGGCCAGGATCGCGATCTCCGTCGGGCCGGCTTCGGCATCGATCCCGACCCGCGACCGGCACAGCCGCTTGGCGGCGGTCACGTAGATATTGCCGGGCCCGGTGATCATGTCGACGGGCGACAGCTCGGCGCCGTCGAGGTCGGTGCCGCCGTAGGCCAGCAGCGCCACCGCCTGAGCCCCGCCCACGGCCCACACCTCGTCCACCCCCAGCAGCCGGGCGGCGGCCAGGATGGTCGGGTGCGGCAGGCCGTCGAATTGCGCCTGCGGCGGGCTGGTCACCACCAGCGAGGGGACGCCGGCGGCCTGGGCGGGCACGACGTTCATCACCACGCTGGACGGGTAGACGGCGTTGCCGCCGGGCACGTAGAGGCCCACCCGATCGACCGGGACCCACCGCTCGGTGACCGTCGCGCCCGGGCCCAGGGTGGTCGTTACGTCGGTGCGACGCTGGTCCGCGTGCACGGCGCGGGTGCGTTCGATCATCACCCGCAGCGCGTCGGCCACACCCGCGTCCAGCTCGGCGAGGGCCTTCTCGAGCGCGGCATCGGGTACCCGGACGGCCGGGGGGCGGACCCCGTCGAACGCGGCACCGAACTCGAGGGCCGCCTGGACGCCGCGCTCGGCGACGGCCTGCACGATGGGCCGGACCTTCGGCAGCACCGCCTCCACGTCGGCGCCGCCGCGGGGCAGCGCGGCCCGCAATCGGGCAGCCGTCAACTCCGCGCCCCGCAGGTCGATACGGGACATCGGCGACGGTTGGGTGGTGCTCACGGTCTCCATTGTCCCAGAGGATCTCAAGTCAATATCCGACCGGTACAGTGCCGGTATCGAGGCCATACCCCGCGTTGCCGACCCAGGGAGCCGCCATGTCCGCCAAGGATCATCCCAATAACGCCCCAGGCATCCCGATGGTGTTCCCGCCCTGGTTCGAGCGGTTTCAGATCAAATACTTGAACCGGGCGGTCAAGCCGTTTGCCCGCTTTCTGCCGGGCACCGCGACGATCAAGCATCGCGGTCGCACGTCGGGCACACCCTACGAGACCGTCATCACCCCGTACCGCAAGGGCAACGTACTGGCGATCGCGCTGGGCCACGGCAAGACGAACTGGGTGAAAAACGTGCTGGCGGCCGGCGAGGCGGACGTCCAATTCAGCCGCAACCGCGTGGTGCACGTCACCAATCCGCGGATCCTGCCGGCCGGCACCGAGGGGCCCGAGGCCGAACGCCTGCCGCGGCTGGCGCGCATGCAGCTGCGCCGGATCGGGGT
>DASTKA010000838.1:0-5130 GCA_035716165.1 Mycobacterium sp.
AGATGCACGACAATCGCACTAGCGCGCCGTGGTGCTCCTTCAAGGTTCTGAGCAGCGGGCTGCGCACGACCTCGCGCTGGTCGACCATGGCCTCGAACTCGCCGGTCTCCGCCAGCCGGAGACGCGCCCACAGGCAGAACACCGTGAGCGGGAGCGAGATCAGGAAGGGGATCCGCCATCCCCAGGACGCCATCTGCGCGTGCGTCGTTGAGGCGGCGGTCAGACCGACCACAGCGGCGGCCGGGGCGAAGGAGCCTGTAATCGTCATCGCGGAGAGGGAGAGGAACAACCCGCGCTTGCCGGGCGGCACCGACTCGCCAATGTAAGTGGTCGAACCCGCCGCCTCGCCGCCGGCGGCAAAGCCCTGGACCAGGCGGGCCAGCACCAGCAGCACCGGCGCGAGGGTCCCCGCCGTGTTGTGCGTCGGCAGCACACCGACCGTCCCGCTGGCCAGGCCCATGCCGACCACCGTGATGACCAGTGCCCGGCGCCGTCCGTTGCGGTCGCCGAGCCGACCGAAGTACCAGCCGCCGATGGGTCTCATCACGAACGCGATGCCGAACACCGCAAGGGTCGACAGGACCGAGACGCCGGGTTGATGGCTCGGGAAGAACAACGGTGCCAGCGTGACCGCCAGCACTCCGTAGACCGCGAAGTCGTAGTACTCCATCACGTTACCCAGAGCGCCGGCAACGACCGCGCGGCGCGGACTGACCGTCGTGCTCGGCTTTGATACCGCCTGTTCTTCCGGCGGTGACGAGTTGTCGCTCAGGTCAGTAGTCATCTTTGTCTCCAGATTTGTCCAGTGGAATTAGCCCTCGCGGAAAGAGCAGTGCAGCGCGGTATGCGCCGGATGTGCAGGACCTGAGCGCTAGGCGAACGTCACCTCGCGGTACCCGCCCGCCGCCACCGCGTCGGCGTGCGCGCGGAAGGACGGGTGGCCGCCTTGGTAGAGGACGACCCGGCGGGCTTGCTTACCCTCGACGTTGCTGTTGATGCCGGTGAAGTACGAGTCGACCTCCAGGTACAGCAAGCCCTGGCTGGCCGCGATGACTTGGTCGGTCCAGGCGTTGACACCCGCCGCGGTAGCTTCGATGCGTGTCAGGTCGCGGTCACGCGCGAAGCGGATCAGCTTGGCTATCCAATTGGCGGCGTATTCCATGGCGCGCGGGTAGTTGCCGAGCCCGCCAGTCGGGCCGAGGAGCATCATCATGTTGGGGAAACCGTTCACCAGGAAGCCGAGAAGGGTCTGCGGCCCGTCCTGCCACTTCTCCTTGAGCGATGCCCCGTCGACCCCGCGGAGACCAATGCGTTCGTAGCCACCGGTGAACGCGTCGTACCCGGTCGCGTAGATGATGATGTCGAAGTCGTACGCGGCGTCGCTGGTCGTGATGCCGGTCGCGGTGACGCGCTCAATCGGCGTCTGGGTGAGGTCGACCAGTGTGACGTTGGGCTGGTTATAAACCTCGTAATAACCACTTTCGAGTGGCACGCGGCGCGTGCCGAAGCCGTGATTTTTCGGGATCAACTTCTCGGCCACCACCGGATCCTCGACCCGCTGGCGGATCTTGCGCGCGAGGAAATCCGAGATCAGCTTGTTAGCCTCGCGGTCGGTCATGATGTCGCGGAAATTGCCCATCCAGATGCCGAAACCGGGCTCGTCGTAAAGCTTCTCCCAGAACGCCTCACGCTCCTCCGGTGTCACCTCGAAGGTGCCACGCGGATCGGTCGTATGGATGTAGCCCAACGTCTTCTGGCAGCGCTCAAAGATCTTGGGGTACCCGACCTTTATCCGGTTCATCTCTTCTTTGCTGATCTTGGCGTTGTGCAATGGCGCGCACCAATTGGGGGTACGCTGAAACACGCTCAGATGGCCGGCGGTCTTGGCCACCTCCGTGATGACCTGAACGCCGGTCGCACCGGTACCGATCACCGCGACGCGCTTTCCCTCGAATTTCACCGGTTCCTTCGGCCAGTCACGGGTGTGGCAGGACTGGCCCTGGAAGGTCTCGATGCCGGGGATGTTCGGCAGCGTCGCCGCCGACAGCCCGCCGGGCGCGGCCACCAGCCAGCGTGTGGTGTAACGCCGGCCGTCCTCCAAGGCGACGTCCCAGCTGTGCGTGGCTTCCTTGTAATGGGCGGCGGTCACCCGGCTCGCGAACTGAATGTCGCGGCGCAGGTCGAACTTGTCGGCGACGTAATTCAGATAACGCTCGGTCTCCGGCTGCCCGGCGAAGTGTTCCTGCCAGTCCCATTCCTCTAGCAGTTCCTGCGAGAAAGAATAGCCATAGGTCCAGCTTTCCGAATCGAAGCGGGCCCCCGGGTAGCGGTTCCAGTACCAGACCCCTCCGACACCGGTGCCGGTCTCGAAAACGCGCACCCGCAGCCCCATCTCACGCAGCCGGTAAAGCATGTAAAGGCCGGAAACGCCAGCGCCGATGACAACCGCATCGAAATCCAAGTCAGCCTCCGTCGCAGCGCTGCCGGAAACCACGGGCATGACATTCATGCTTTCTTCTCCTCTGTTAGTCCAGCTTGACCCAGACGGCCTTCACATTGGTGAAGTCGTTGATCTGCTCGAAGCCCCCTTCGCGGCCGTAGCCGCTCATCTTGTATCCGCCGAACGGCACCGCCGGGTCCAGCGAGCCGTAGCCGTTCACGTACACCGATCCGGCGCGGATGGCCTGGGCGAGGCGGTTGGCCTTGCCGATGTCGCGGGTCCAGACGCCGCTGGCCAGGCCGTAGTTGGTCGCGTTCGCCCGTCGCGCCACCTCATCGAGGTCGTCGAAGGGCAATGCCGACACAACCGGGCCGAAGATCTCCTCGCGGGCGATTCGCATGTCGTCGGTCACGTTGGCGAACACGGTCGGCGCGACGAAGTAGCCGTCGGTCAGCGATCCGCCGGTGAGCCGTTCGCCTCCGGCGACCGCGGTCGCGCCCTCCGCCTTGCCGATGTCCAGGTAGCCCGTCACGCGCTCCAGGTGCGTCTGTGACACGACGGGCCCCATGTCGGTTTGCGGATCAAGACCGTTGCCGACCCTGAGGTTCTTGGCGACCTTCGCGACCTCGCGGACAAACTCGTCATAAACCGGCCGCTGCACGAAAAGACGAGTTCCCGCCTGGCAGTTTTGACCGGTGTTGGTGAACACCGCCATCGCCGCGCCCTTCGCCGCCGCATCCAGGTCCGCGTCCGCGAACACGATGTCCGGTGACTTGCCACCGAGCTCGAGCGTCACCCGCTTGATGTTGCCCGCGGAGGCCTCGAGGATCCGCCGGCCGGTCTCAGTCGACCCGGTGAAGGTGATCTTGTCGACGTCCATGTGCCGCGCGAGCGCCTGACCCGCGACGGAGCCTGGCCCGGTCACGACGTTCACGACCCCGGGCGGTATACCCGCCTCCAGGCAGAGCTCGGCGATGAAGAGCGGAACCAAGGGGGCTTCGGTTGCGGGCTTAACGACGACCGTGCACCCGGTCGCCAGCGCGGCGCCGACCTTCCACGACATGAACACAATCGGGCCGTTCCACGCGATAATCGCGCCGACCACGCCGACCGGTTCGCGGACCGTGTAGCTGAACAGTTCACCGGGAAAGGAATTCTCGATGGTCTCGCCTCGGATCGCGACGGCCAGCGACGCGAACCACCGCCACGTCTCAACCGCCCGGAGAACGTTTCTGCGGCTGCGCGCGAGTGGTGCACCCACGTCCAGGGTGAGCAGGTGCGCAATCTCGTCCGCGCGCTTCTCGATCAAGTCGGCAACCCTGAGCAACGCGGCCTGCCGCTCGGCGGGCTTCCACTTCCGCCACGGACCCTCGAAGGCTCGCCGCGCCGCGGCAACAGCGCGATCAACATCAATGGCGTCGCCGCACGCAAGCGACGTCAGGACCTTGCCCGTCGCCGGGTTCATCGTCTCGACGGTCTTACCCGACGCAGCGTCTATCAGTTGCCCGTCGATCAGCAGCTTTTTCGGGCCGGGCACGTAAGGCAGGCTCGAGGAAGGTTCAGTTTGGGTTGTATTCACGGCTACTCTCCGGTGTCTCATCGGCGAAGGACGCTGCCCGAGTCGTACGGGCCCTGAATCAATCCCAGTCTTCGAACAGGTCGGCGATGGGCTCGAAGACGGCATCGGCGAACAGGTCGCCGACGTAACGCTGGGCGTTTGCGAGAGTGTGGAGTGCCTGTCCCTTGGTGACGCCGAACGCCTTGGCCGTGGTCGCGGCGCGCCGGACGGCGTCGGGACGCTGCCGGAACGCCGCCGTGTGCAGGAACAGCACCGCGATCATCTGCTTGGGCAGCGAGGCCTGGGTCAGCACGCTCTCGTAGCGGGCGCGGAAGACTTTCAGGGCGCCCGGGTAGTGCCGGGCCAGGAACGGCACGTACGCCGGCACGGTGCCTTGTACCTTCCGGTGCCAGTCTTCCAGGGCGCGCAGTTCGGTGTCGGTGATCGTGGTCATGTCGGTGAAGTCCAGGCCAGAGCGGAACACGTCAGCGTCGCGGGCCCACCCGGCCGGAAACGGCATGCCGGGAGCGGACTCGCCAGGGTCCCAGGACCGCATGTAGTCGAGGACGGCCGTCGCCGCGGTGTTCATGCCGACGGTGCCGCTGTGCAACCAGGCGATCGACAGGACGTCGGTGACCTCGCTCTTCGTAGCCCCCCGCCCACGGGCGCTGATGATCTCGTAAAGGATCCCCTGCGGGTAGGCCAGGACGGTGTAGGTATGCAGCACCGCGAAGGCGCTCGTCCCGCCCAGGCCGCTATTAAACCCCTGGGGGCCCACCGTTGTCTCGATGGCGCGCCGGTAGGTCTTCAGCGCCTCCGGGCGCAGCTCGGACCAGAACTCGACGAACTTGACCAGGTCGAGGTTCTCCTGGCCGTGCGTGTCGACGTACCACTGGTTCATGCGAGCCAGCTCGGCCTCGCTGAACGTGCTCGTCGACCAGTCCTGCTCCGTGTTCAGGTACTTGCTCTTATGCGTCGCGCTACCCATTGCTATTCTTCCCATCCGGCGAGTAGGTCGCCGACCGCGTCGGTGGCTTGTTCCATGTACAGGGGGTGCACCATCGTCTGCCGCAGGCCGGCTTCGATGGCCTGCACGACGTGGTGCCGGCGGCAGCCCAGCACCCGGGCCTGG
>DASTKA010000839.1:0-5833 GCA_035716165.1 Mycobacterium sp.
GCTTTCGGTGCTCTCCGGTAACACCGCCGCAGAAGGGACCGGGTTGATCGACATGGCCGACTCTGAAGATGGCCGCGATGGCATGGCGGGGCCCGAGTTGCCCGACCCCGCAGCGCGCCAGGAGACGGACGCGGAATTAACCGCGCGATTCGAGCGCGACGCCATTCCGCTGTTGGACCAGCTCTACGGCGGCGCGCTGCGCATGACGCGCAATCCCGCCGACGCCGAAGATCTGCTGCAAGAGACCATGGTGAAGGCGTACGCGGGATTCCGCTCCTTTCGGGCCGGCACCAACCTCAAAGCCTGGCTCTACCGGATCTTGACCAACACTTACATCAACAGCTACCGCAAGAAGCAGCGCCAGCCCGCGGAGTATCCGACCGAGGAGATCACCGACTGGCAGCTGGCCTCCAATGCCGAGCACTCGTCCACCGGGCTGCGTTCGGCCGAGGTCGAGGCCCTCGAGGCGCTGCCGGACTCCGAGATCAAAGAGGCGCTCGCGGCGCTGCCGGAAGAATTCCGGATGGCGGTCTATTACGCCGACGTCGAAGGTTTCCCGTACAAGGAAATCGCCGAGATCATGGATACGCCCATTGGAACGGTAATGTCACGGCTGCACCGCGGCCGACGGCAGCTGCGTGGCCTGTTGGCCGACGTTGCCAAGGAACGCGGCTTCAACCGCGGTCAGCAGACGCACGAGGAGGTGTCGTCATGAGCGAGTTCTCCGGCCAGGGCGGTGCCTCGCCCGACGCATGCCCCAATGACGAGTCACACGGCAGCGTCGGCTGTGCGGAGGTCATCCGCCAGGTCTGGCTGCTGCTCGACGGTGAATGCGGCCCGGACACCCGCGAGCAGCTGCGCCAGCATCTCGAGGCCTGCCCCGGCTGCTTCAAGCACTACGGTCTTGAAGAGCGGATCAAGGCGTTGATCGCCACCAAATGCAGGGGCGAGAAGGCCCCCGAGGGGTTGCGCGAGCGGCTACGGCTCGAGATTCGGCGCACCACCATCATCCGGGGTACGCAGTAGCGCCCCTCAGGCGTTGGGCCGCTTACCGTGGTTGGCCTTGCTGTGCTTGCGGTCGCGCTTCTTCCGGCCTCGTTTGGCCATGATGGAAAACCTCCGTGATTGCTTGTCAAACTAGGCGCCCGGCGCCCGTTGGCTTGCCGACCATTCTCTCACGAGACGCCTTGTGCAGTGTCTTCGCCCTCAGGGGGGCGAGCCGGGGCCCCGCGTGCCGCGGTCGCGACTTGTCCTGTGGTTCGATGTATCCGAGCCTGATGGGCGGAGAAGAACCGTGATGAACAGCAGCCAGCCTGCGCAAAGGCCGAGACGAGTGGGGTGAAGATGGCGGAGGATGTGCGTGCCGAGATCGTGGCCAGCGTGCTCGAAGTCGTTGTCAACGAGGGTGACCAGATCGGCAAGGGCGACATCGTGGTGCTGCTGGAGTCGATGAAGATGGAGATTCCGGTGCTGGCCGAAGTCGGCGGCACCGTCAGCAAGGTCAGTGTCTCGGTGGGTGACGTCATTCAGGCGGGCGACCTCATCGCCGTGATCAGCTAGCCGTCCCGCCCCTTCGATCAGCCGCCGGGGAACGACCCGGGGAGTAAGCGATGTCAACTCTCGGTGATCTGCTCGCCGAACACACCATGCTGCCGGGCAACGCGGTGGATCACCTGCATGCGGTGGTGGGGGAGTGGCAGCTTCTGGCCGACCTGTCGTTCGCCGACTACCTGATGTGGGTGCGGCGCGATGACGGCGTGCTGGTGTGTGTGGCCCAGTGCCGGCCGAACACGGCACCCACGGCGCTACAGACCGACGCGGTGGCCACGGCCGTCGCATCCGACCGGCTGGGAGTCGTGGCCGAGACATTCGCGTCGGGCACCGCCAAGCGGAATAGCCTTGCGGGACATCAAGATTCGTGGCTTCCCGGCACACATGTCGAGGCGTCTCCGGTGCGCTACGGCGGCCAGGTGGTGGCCGTGCTCACCCACCATCAGACCGCGTTGGCCGCCGACCGTGCGTCCGGTCAGCTGGAAATCGCCTACCGGGAGTGCGCGACCGACCTGGTCCAGATGCTCGCGGAGGGGACCTTCCCGGACGTGGGGGATGTGGTCATGTCGCGCTCGACCCCGCGGGCGGGGGACGGCTTCATCCGCCTCGATGTGGACGGCGTCGTCGCCTACGCCAGCCCCAACGCGCTGTCGGCGTACCACCGGATGGGCCTGGCCACCGAGCTGGAGGGGCGCAACCTCATCGAGGTCACGCGCCCGCTGATCTCCGACCCGTTCGAGGCGCAGGAAGTGGCCGAGCATGTGCGGGATCTGGTGGCCGGCGGGCGCAGCATGCGCATGGAGGTCGACGCCGGGGGAGCCACCGTGCTGCTGCGCACGCTGCCGCTGATGGTCGACGGCGCCAGCGCCGGCGCCGCGGTGCTGATCCGCGACGTCACCGAGGTGAAGCGCCGCGACCGGGCGCTGATATCCAAGGACGCCACCATCCGGGAAATTCACCACCGGGTGAAAAACAACCTGCAGACCGTCGCGGCGCTGTTGCGCCTGCAGGCCCGCCGGACGGTCAACGCCGAGGGGCGCGAAGCGCTGATCGAGTCGGTGCGCCGGGTGTCGTCGATCGCGTTGGTGCACGACGCGCTGTCGATGTCGGTGGACGAGCAGGTGAACCTGGACGAGGTGATCGACCGGATCCTGCCGATCATGAACGACGTCGCTTCGGTGGACCGGCCGATCCGCATCAACCGGGTCGGCGATCTGGGTGTGCTGGACTCCGACCGGGCCACCGCGCTGATCATGGTGATCACCGAACTGGTGCAGAACGCGATCGAACACGCCTTTGACCCGGCGGTGGAGGAGGGCTCGGTGACGATTCGCGCCGAGCGCTCAGCGCGCTGGCTCGACGTGGTGGTGCACGACGACGGTCGCGGGCTGCCGGAAGGGTTCAGCCTGGAGACCTCCGACAGCCTGGGCCTGCAGATCGTGCGGACCCTGGTGTCGGCCGAGCTGGACGGCACGCTGGGCATGCGTGAGGCGCCCGCCCGCGGAACCGACGTGGTGCTACGGGTGCCGATCGGCCGGCGTACCCGTTTGCTGCTGTAGGCGGGCGTGGCACCGCGGCCACGCGCAAAGGTGCGGCCCCGACTTTCGTCGAGGCCGCACTAATTGCGTTATGTGGGTTATACCCCGCTGCGGGCCTTCGTCCGGGCGTTGCGACGCTTCAGGGCACGCCGCTCGTCTTCGCTCATGCCGCCCCAGACGCCCGAGTCCTGGCCCGTGTTCAGGGCCCAACCGAGGCACTCTGTGGTCACCGGACACCGATTGCAGACCAGTTTCGCGTCAGCGATCTGCGCGAGCGCCGGGCCACTGTTCCCTACCGGGAAGAACAGCTCCGGGTCTTCGTCACGACAGACCGCCTTGTGGCGCCAATCCATACGTCTTTACTCCTTACTGAGTGCGCAGCAAGGCGCACGGCCATTTTCTTCGGCTGTTTACACGCGTGCAGAAGAAAAGGAGTCCGGACTCCTGCGTAACTTTCTGCACGCAACCTTTTGATCGTTTCACAGGCTCAACAGATGTCAATAGTGTGAGTTCGCTCGTGGGCTATCTCACTTTGATCAACTCGTAGCCAAGCCCTTACACCGTTGTACTACACTGCACGGTCTGCTTCCCGCTAGCTCGGCCCGGCACGCACTATCGTCGCGCGGTTACCGCAGGTCAGCGCCGTTTTTGGTGGGGAGGGGCCACCACCGCCAGCGCGTCCGGGACCGCTTTGAACGTCATCGATTCGCGCACGCCGAGGTAATCGCCGTCGAACTGGCAGGCGACGGCGCCTGCGGTGGAGATAACTCGCAGGCATGGCAAGTCGTCGTCGGTGATGAGGTGCTTGAAGTCGAATCTGGGCCGTTTGGCGAACATCTGCCGCACGATTCGCAGGGTGGGGATCGGCTTCATCGTGGTGGGGGCGAACACTCCCAGGCCCGACTCGAAGCTGCAGCCCGGATTGGTCCACACCGGCCGTTCGTTGGCGAAAGTCCACGGGCTCGAGTTCGACACGAAGGCAAAGCTGATCCCTGAAATGGGTTCGCGCCCAGGAAGTTCGAGCGTCAGCGTCGGTTCGCGGCGGGTGTAGGCCCAGACGGCGGGCACCGCCGCGCGGATGTAGCGCCACGCCGAAACCTTGCCGCCCTTGTCCCGTTCTGCCTCGACCGCGGCCACCACCTCGGCGTCGACTCCCATGCCGGTGTTGAACACCGCCCAGCGCTCGCCGCAGTCGATCAGGCCGATCCGCCGCCAGGTGGCGTGCAGCTGGTAGTCGTCGAGCAGCTGGATGAGCTGGTTAGTCGCCGCGACGGGGTCGGTGGAGATGCCCAGCGACCGCGCCAGCACATTGGCCGAACCGCCGGGAACCACGGCAACCGCCGGTATCGGGCCGCTCGGCAGCGGGCCCGGCCGGCCGAGCAGCCCGTTGACCACCCCGCTCACCGTGCCGTCGCCGCCGTGCACGACCACCAGATCGACACCGTCGGTCGCGGCCTTCTCGGCGAGCTCGGTGGCGTGACCGCGATGGTTGGTGTGCTCGACGTTGAGCTGCAGACGGCTTTTGAGCGCGTGGGCCAGCAGGTCGCGAGCGGCCGGAGTGGTGGAAGTGGCTGTGGGGTTGACGATCAGCACGGCCCGCATGAAGCACGAGCTTAGGCGGTGCGACGATGCGCGCCGCAGGGCGGCGTGAGGAGGAGCGCCGCAATCTGGGTAGGCGGGCCGGTTAAGGCGCCGCTGCGGGGGAAGCGCCGGTCGCCCTGACTACGCTGACGCTGTGACGCCGCCAGCCACCCCGACTCCCGTTCGCCGCGCGGGCCTGATCGTCGTGCTGCAGGGGATCGCGGCGCTGATCGTGGCGGTGGTGCTGGTGGTCCGCGGGATTGCGGGGGCCGACCAGCAGGTGGTCAACGGCCTGGCGACCGCGGGCTGGTTCGTCCTGGTCGGTGCGGGGGTGATCGCCGCGGGTCGCGCGCTGATCCTCGGCAAGCGCTGGGGCCGCGGGCTGGCCGTGATCACCCAGCTGCTGTTGCTGCCGGTGGCGTGGTACCTCGCCGTGGGGTCACATCAGCCGGGGTTCGGGATTCCGGTCGGCGCGGTGGCACTGCTGGTGCTGGGACTGCTGTTCAGTCCAGCCGCGGTGCGCTGGGCCGCCGGCGATCAGGGCGATTCGGCCAGCCCCGCCAACGGCGCCCCCGACAGCCGGTAGGTCGTCCACTCGTTTTGCGGCTCGCCGCCGATGCCGTCGTAGAGCGTGATGGCGTCGACGTTCCAGTTCAGCACCGCCCAGGACAGCCGCGTGTATCCCCGCTGCAGGCATTCCGACGCCAGGGCCGAAAGCAGCGCCCGGGCCAGTCCGCGCCGGCGAAACGCGGGCCGCACGAACAGGTCTTCCAGATAGATGCCCGCCACGCCGTCCCAGGTGGAGAAGTTGACGAACCACAGTGCCATCGCCGCGATCTCGCCATCCACCTCGGCGACGTGCCCGTGCACCCTCGGTGGATCACCGAAAAGTGCTGCGCTGATTTGTGTTTCGGTCACCGTGCACTGATCGACGGCGTGCTCGAATTCGGCTAGCGCATAGATCATTTCGGTGATCGCGGCGGCGTCTTGCTGCGACGCGCGACGGATGTGCCGGCTCATCGCTCACTGACCGGTCAATCCGAGTGCCCGCAGCTGCCGCACGCCGTGTTCGAAACCGCAGACCGCGATCGACGCGGTGATCATGCCGAAGCGGCTGCCCTCGACGAGTGGCAGTTCGACCCAGCGGGTGATCACCGCGCGGG
>DASTKA010000840.1:0-4537 GCA_035716165.1 Mycobacterium sp.
CTTTGTTGAGACGATAGACCTCAAGGCTCAGGTTGTAGTACTTGTCGGTCTCGCCAACCCATTCCATGCCCACACGCCGCGCCGTGGCGACCCCGCGATGATTGCCTGGCCGCACGACGGCGAAGACCTCACTGACACCGACATTTGTGAATGCTTGATGGGCTACCGCGTGACCGGCTTCCGCGCCGTAGCCGTGACCCCACAGCGTCGGTGCAACCTGCCATCCGATCTCGAGATCGGTGCAGCCGGGTGGGAGTGGAAGGAGTGCTACTCCGCCAACCAGATCGCCAGAGTCTCTATTGGTGATCGCCCATCGGCCCTGGGGCAGTCCGGCTGCTTCGCTTTGGGCTATCCATTCGCCCAAAAGTTGACGCATGTGCGCGTGGTCGGTGATCAACGGCAGCGCCGGACATAGCCAACGCGAAACCTCTGGCGCTCCATAGATCCCATACGCGGCGAGGTCGTCGTCAAATTGCCACGGGCGCAACAGGAGCCGCGTCGTCAGAATACGTCGCGTTTCAGGGTCCCATTCGACATGGCGATGCTCAACCATGTCGCCTCCCGGGGCATGTACACGTACTGCGACCAGTCACCCAAATTCTAGGCACCCCGAGATCATTACGAATGCGTGCCGCTGGCCGCGAGTGCCTGTTGCGCCCTCCCGGAGTTAGGAAGCCTCTCACACCAGAACTTTCTGCTCGAGTCACAAGGGCTTACCGGCTCAGTACATGGTAGAAGGTGACACGGGGCTTGCCCCCCTCGGCGAACTGGGCCAAGGCTTCCACGCTGAGCGCGAAATGATCGGTTTGGACGTGAAGGTCGAGACCGTGTTGGTTGTGGAACCGTTGATAAAGTGCGAAATGCCCTGGCCTATCGCGATCCTCGTGGAGGCGGAAGGTGCTAACGCCTCCTTCGGCCAGCGACTGAGGGATTAACTGAGCGAGCGCACGCCGTAGGTGGTCTCTCCTGCCTGGCAAAGCCGTGGCCTCGGCTATCAACACCACTTCTTCATCTGAGCCGTACATAACTTACGCTCCTTCACCGTCGTCTCAAGGCTGTGGGCAATCCCGGTATCGAGTAACCGTGTTGCCGGGCGCCGTCATACATGTACCGCAACAACACATCTGATGGCTGAGTCGTCTGCATAGAATTGACTGCCGGATTGAGATGATGTGCCGCGACCGTTCACGCATCATGGCCGCCGGCCAGGTGAACGAACGACATTCGTGACCGCTTTCCTTCTGGCCCTTTTGTTCTGGGTATTTCAACCCACTTCCCAAGGCGAGCATACACGCTCGGTGGTTGCGGCCGAGTCGAATTATCAGCTGCGCGTGTGCAACTCAGCAAAAGGGCGCTCTTATCTACCGGGCGCCCCATCCTGGGTGAGGTCGGAAGCTGCGCTGCTCACGGCCTGATTGACAACGGAAACCGAGAGGGCAGTGGGTGTCAGTACTGGCCCCCGACCCACTAGAACTCACCCGGGTGAAACCACGCGGGGGTGATGACGGCTCACCCCGCCGGACATCAGACTGATGGCAGTTCAAACGTCGACATACCGTGCGCCGGGTGTCGTCGCCAAGGCTATGCATTTTCTTGCCCGGGCAAACGCGGTAATGGCCCAGCAGGAGTCGTCGAGAATGATTAGTAGAAGGGTCTCACCATGCACTTCGATTCAAAGAAGGTCATCGTCGTCGGAGGCAGCGCCGGTATGGGCCGGCAGGTCGCCGTTGATATCGTGCGCCACGGCGGCAGCGCGGTGATCGTCGGCCGGTCGAAAGACCGTGTTGATGACACCGTGGCCGAACTGACCGCCGGGGGCGGCCAAGCCTGGGGCATCACTGCCGAGTTGACCGATCGCAGCGCGGTCGACGATGTTCAGCGTGCGCTCTCTGAGCATCACAGCGATGCGACACTGCTGGTCAACGCGGCAGGATTCTTTGTGCCCAAGCCGTTTCTCGAGTATGACGCGCTGACCTACGACTCGTACCTGGAGCTCAACTATGCACTGTTCTTCCTGACGCAGACCGTCGTTGAGGGCATGATCGCCCACGGGGAGGGCGGCTCCATCGTCAACATCGGCAGCATGTGGGCGCATCAGGCGATCGGTCTGACCCCATCGTCGGGTTACTCGATGCAAAAAGCTGGCCTGCATGCGCTCACCCATAACCTGGCCATCGAGCTCGCCGAGCATCAGATTCGTGTCAACGCGGTGGCGCCGGCCGTCGTCAAGACCCCGCTCTACGAGGGCTTCATCCCCAAAGACGAGATCGACGCCACGCTTGAAACTTTCGCGCCGCTGCATCCCCTGGGACGAGTCGGCACCCCCGCTGACGTCGCCAACGCCGTGACGTATCTGCTGTCTGATGAGGCCAGTTGGGTCACCGGCGCGATTCTCAACGTCGACGGCGGCATCATGGCCGGCCGCAATTAACCCAACAACCACGCGGGACCTACCGAAATGCCAAGCGCATCACGATAAATGCTGCGCGAATAAAGGAGACCAAGTGTCACACGAATACAGCAAGAACCCTGCCGCGGTCGACGCGCTAAGCCCCGAGCAGTACCACGTCACCCAGGAGAACGGCACGGAGCGTCCGTTCACCGGCGAGTACTGCGACAACCATGAACCCGGCATCTACGTTGACATTGTTTCTGGCGAACCGCTTTTCGCCTCGGCGAACAAATTCGACAGCGGAAGTGGCTGGCCCAGCTTCACCAAGCCCATCAATGCGGACAGCCTGGTTGAGAGGCGCGACCGTAGCCACTTCATGGAACGCGTCGAGGTGCGGTCAGCCCACGCCGATAGCCATCTGGGGCACGTATTTCCGGATGGCCCCACAGAAGCCGGCGGTTTGCGCTACTGCATCAACTCGGCATCGCTGCGATTCATCCACCGCGATGACCTGGAAGCCCAGGGTTACGGCCAATATCTGCGCTTGTTCACAAAAGATGCTTCGGAGCAACACCAAAGCGTCGGCGAGCAGAAATCATGATCGACCACAACAAGATCGCCATTCTCGCCGGCGGGTGCTTTTGGGGCATGGAGGACCTGTTCCGCAAGCAGCCCGGCGTGGTGTCCACCCGTGTCGGCTACACCGGCGGCAGCAACACGCATCCCACCTACCGCAATCACCCCGGCCACGCCGAGGCACTCGAAATCACCTACGACCCAGACGAGACCGACTACCGGGCACTGCTTGAATTCTTCTTCCAGATCCACGACCCGACCACTAAGAACCGTCAGGGCAACGATCTCGGAACCAGTTACCGGTCAGCAATCTTCTATCTGGACGACGAGCAAAAGCAAATAGCATTGCACACCATCGCCGACATCGAGGATTCAGGGCGGTGGCCCGGCACAGTCGTCACCGAGCTCAACCCGGCCGGCCAGTTTTGGGAAGCCGAACCCGAGCACCAGAACTACCTGCAGCGCTACCCATCCGGCTACACCTGCCACTACGTCCGCCCGGAGTGGGCGTTACCCAACCGCGGTGATGGTGCCGACGCGGGGGCGGCGACGGCAGAACATGCTAAACCGACTCAATAACGATATGGGCTCAGTAACACAAGACAAGGACCCGACAACTCCGCCTGATTGGCAGGTGCTCTTGAGCTCGTACGCGCCGTTGGTGCTCTATGGCGCCATATGTGCCGCAGGATGGGTTTTACCGCGGCCCAGCAATCGGCGAGCGGCGGTCACGAGATGACTCAGAACCCGAATCTGGCTGCACTATCGGAGGCGGGGGTGTCGGTCTGGCTTGATGACTTGTCCCGCAACCTGCTGCAATCCGGCAAGCTGCGGCAACTGATCGACACGAGAAGCGTTGTCGGCGTGACCACCAACCCGTCCACCTTTGAGCGCGCACTTACACACGGCCGCGCCTACGATGGCCAGATCGCCGAACTGACGGGCCGCGGTACCGACATCGACACCGCAGTCCGCACGGCGATCACCGACGATGTCCGGGCGGCCTGCGATGTGCTGCGCCCGCAGTGGGAGGCCTCCGACGGCGTCGACGGAAGGGTGTCCATTGAAGTCGACCCGTCGCTGGCGCACAACACCGATGCGACAGTCACGCAGGCCGTCGAGTTGGCCAAGATCGTCGACCGGCCCAACGTGTTCATCAAAATACCGGCCACCGCCGCGGGGCTGCCCGCGATCACCGCGGCGCTGGCCAAAGGTGTCTCAGTCAACGTGACGCTGATCTTTTCCGTACAACGACACCGAGCGGTGATGAACGCCTACCTGGACGGTATCGAAGCCGCCCAGCAGGCGGGCACTGATCTATCTCAAATTCATTCGGTGGCATCGCTTTTCGTGTCCCGGGTGGACACCGAAGTCGACAAGCGGCTCGAGGCGATCGGCACCGATGAGGCGCTCACACTGCGGGGACAGGCGAGCGTCGCCAACGCGCGATTGGCCTACGCGGCCTACCAGCAGGTCTTCGAAGCCGAGCCACGCTACGCCGTACTGGGCGCCGCCGGTGCTCGCGTGCAACGCCCGCTATGGGCCTCCACCGGAGTAAAAAACAACGCT
>DASTKA010000841.1:0-2685 GCA_035716165.1 Mycobacterium sp.
GACTACATCGACCGGGTGACCCGCAAATACCTCGACGGTCGCCAGGAGGGCGAGACGTTCGCCTCCTGGGCGCTGCGGGCCGACGAGGACGAATTGCGCTGAGGCCCTGAATGAACACGCTCGTACTCACCGCGCACGGCAGCCGCGACCCACGCTCGGGCGCGAACGCCGAGGCCGTGGCCGACCGCCTGGCGATGATGCGGCCAGACCTCGACGTGCGGCTGGCGTTCCTCGAGCTCAACACGCCGAACTTCGCCGATGTGCTGGCCGGACTGCCGGACAGCCGCCGGGCGGTGGTCGCCCCGTTACTCCTGGCCAGCGCCTACCACGCCCGCCTGGACATCCCCAAGCAGATCGCCGACGCCCGCGCCCACGGCATCCGGCAGGCCGACGTGCTCGGCGAAGACGAGCGGCTGATCGCGGTGCTACGCGAACGCCTTGCCGAGGTCGGCGTCTCCCCGCTCGACGACGACCTCGGGGTGATGGTCGTCGCGATCGGCTCGTCGAACCTCGCCGCCAACGCGCGCACCGCGAAGGTGGCGGCCCGACTGGCCGTCGGCACCCAATGGGCTGCGGCGACAACGGCATTCGCCACCCGGCCCGAGGCATCGGTGGCCCGCGCCGCCGACCAGCTGCGCCGCCGGGGCGCGCGCCGGCTCGTCATCGCGCCGTGGTTCTTGGCGCCCGGCCTCATCACCGACGGCGTGTCAAACTTCGCCCGCGACAACGGTATTCCGATGGCCGCCCCTCTGGGGGCGCACCGGCTGGTCGCCGAGACCGTGCTGGACCGCTACGACGAGGCGCTCGCGGACGAAGCCGCGGCCTGACGTTTCGACGCCGCTGTGCGGCTGATGATGTGGCTGAGCAGGTCGCGGATCGCTCCGGCCGGTGGCGTGCGTCCGCCGACCCAGATCGCCCGAAACTTACGGCGTAGGTCCAACTCCGGGATGTCCACCGCGTGTAGCCGGCCGACCGCCAGGTCGTCGGCCACCGCCAGCCGGCTCATGGTCGCCGGGCCCGCGCCCGCGAGCACGGCGGCGCGCATGGCCGCCGCGGAGGTCAGCTCCAGCACGGGCGCGGCTTGCTGCATGTCCTCGCCGAGCACCTTGCGCAACGCCGCCGTCAGCGAATCGCGGATGCCCGAATGGAGTTCGCGGGCCACCATCGGTGTCTGCGCGAGTTCGCGCGCGGTCACCACCCGTCCCCGTCGCGCCCACTTGTGATCCGGCGCAACCACGATCACCAGCTCGTCCTCCCCCACCACGCAGCTGCCTAAACCCTTTGGCGTACCGGGGTTTTCGACGAAACCGAGATCGGCGCTGCCGTCGCGGACCGCAGCGATCGCGTGGTCGCTGTTGGTGGCGGTCAGGATCACCTGGGGCGCGGTGTCGCCGCGCCGGGCCGCCTCGGCCTGCAGGGACAGCAGCCAGTGCGGCATGAGTTGTTCGGAGATGGTCTGGCTGGCCGCCACCCTGATGCGTTCGCGACCCTCTTTTCGCAGCGAGCCCAGGCCCGCGTCGACCTCGTTGGCGACCTCGATCAGGCGGGTCGCCCAATCCGCGACGATCAGACCGGCGGGCGTCAGTTGCGAGCCGCGCGTCGTGCGGACGGCCAGGGTGACGCCGATCTGGGCCTCCATGCTGGCGAGCCGGCGGGAGATGGCTTGCTGGGTCAGCCCGAGTTCGCGCGCGGCCCGCCCGAGGCTGCCGGTCTCGGCGATCGCCAGGAACGCCTCGAACGAGGCCAGGTCGGGCAAGCGGGGGCTGAGGGGCATGGGCGGCAGCTCACAATCAAATCGTGTGACACAACTATAGCTTGTGACACCACAACGCCAAACCTCTACCTCTTGCCCCACCCGAGCCGGAACGATGAGATTCTGAGCCGTGCCGGACGGCTCGCACCCGGCTGACCCGCTAGTCGAAGGAAGGACAACACCCGTGGCCTACGTGATCGCCGAACCGTGTGTGGACATCAAAGACAAGGCGTGCATCGAGGAATGCCCCGTCGACTGCATCTACGAAGGTGCCCGGATGCTCTACATCCACCCCGACGAATGCGTGGACTGCGGCGCCTGCGAGCCGGTATGCCCGGTCGAGTCCATCTACTACGAGGACGATCTGCCCGCCGAGCACACCCAGTACCTGCAGATCAACGCCGATTTCTTCACCGAGCTCGGCTCGCCCGGCGGCGCGGCGAAGGTCGGGCTGACCGAGAACGACCCGGCCCCGGTCAAGGCGCTGGAGAGCCGAGCAGAAGAGGCGTCGTAGCTTTCCGCCAGTCCCACCCGGAGAGGCCGAACGTATCGCTCGGTCGCCGTCCCGAAAGCTTCTGAACCACCCACTGGTTCATCGACACCTGTTGTTCGGCGGCCTCAACAGCGAGGCGGCTGTGCAGCTCCGGGGAGGTCCTGATCACGATCGTGCCGCTGTACCTGCGGTCCGCCATGGGCGTCGGCACCGTTTCGCCGGTGTTCAGCATGATTTCGACGTGGCGGTCGACGGCCGTCTCGACCTCCTCGATGGCCTCTTGCGCGGTCGGCGCTTCGCGGCGCATGAACGGCAATTCGAGACAGGAGCCGACGTATTGGCCGTGGTACGGCGACCATGCGACGCGGTAGGTGTAGTGGTTCACGCCGGGTTGGTAGCACGGGTGCTAGCGCTTTCGCGAGTCACATATCCCCAGCGG
>DASTKA010000842.1:0-2211 GCA_035716165.1 Mycobacterium sp.
CGCCGAAGATGCTCCAGCCGAAGGGGGCCGCTTTGCCCTGGTCGCAAGCAAACTCGCTCCCCGACAGGTCCATGCCCAGCAACCGGATCGGCTGTCCCGCGCTGTTCACCAGCTGGTTGCCCGACACCCGCACCGCCAGCGTCGTGCTGATCGGCGCCGGGGTCGGCACAGGCGTGGAGGGCGATGTCGGTTGCGCTGCGAGTTTGGCCGCTGAGCGCTTTGTCGGCGATGCCGAGGGTGTCAGTTGAAGCGGCGATGGCTGGTTGGCTTGCCCACCTCGCGACGATTCGGCGCTGGGACTCGAGAGTGCTCGGGAATTCGCCGATGCGCGAGGCGGGACGCCAAGAACGATCACGGCCACGATCAGCCCTGCGACACCGAGCACCGCGACCAGGGCCACGACGGCTCGTGCCATCATCCAAGAAGGCACGAGCGGATATCTTACAGCCCGGTGGCCGTGATCGCGTTGAAGGCTGGGCTCACTGTTCCACTGCTCACAAAGGCGTTGCACCCCACGCCGCCTGGTCCCTGCAGACCCGCGGTGCTGTCCGTCCCCGAGTCAGTCCACGCACTGGGCTCTGGAGTTCCGTCCTGCCAGATCTTCCACCGCAACACCGTCGGATTGACGCCGATCGCCTCGACGCGAATCCACACCGCGGTCCCGCCGCGAATCGTCGTGTTGAAGTCAGGCCGAATCTCGACGTTGTTCGGTTTCCACTTCAGCTGGACGACGTAGTTTCCACCATTGGTCGCGCTGGCGTAAAACGCACTCACCTGGTAGAACATTCCACTGCCGGGCATGTACCTGGCCAGGACGCCGACGTCGGCCGTCGCGGAGGCGCCCGGTGCCGGCGAAATCCATGCCAGCACGTCGACGTTCTGCGCGGTTGATGTCGAGAGGAAGGTGGCGGGAACGCTGGCACTCGCCACGACGGTCGCGCGTCCCGGCGTCACGTTGTAGGTGCTTCCAGTGCCGCTCCACGCTCCACCGATGTCGGCGGTGCCCCAGCCATTACTCACCGTTCGGTTGAAGGAATCGGTGGCAAAGCCCGCCGCAAGCGCGCCGCGCGGGGTCATGCTGATGGCCTGGTAGCTGCTCACCTGGAAGGTGTGCGTCGCCGTCGGGTCTTCGTTGCGCAGGCGAACGCCGACCGAGCCGGCGACCTGCTCCGCGGCCGTCGAGTCGGTGGTGTCTAATGTCCACGACGTGGGTTCGACGCCGCCCGCCGTCCATACCCGGGCCCGTACAGCCGTTGGATTGATGCCCTGGAGTTGGACGCGTAGCCACAGCACCAAGCCATCCGCCGCTGAGATGTTCGTGCTCATGTCGGCCCCTATCGCCGTCCCATCGTTACGTTGGGCGCGGATGAATAGCGTGGGCTGCCCGGTCCCCTGACCCACGCCGATGCGGTAGTAGGTCGGAGTGGCTCCCGCGGTATACCGACCGGCGACGTAGGCGAGCTCATTGCCGCCCTGCGCGCTCTTCGGCAGCGTGATTTTGGCGAGCACGTCCACGTCTTCGACGTTCACCGAGCTCAGGAAGGCTCGCTCCTGACCACCGGCGCCGACGTTGACCATCCCGGCCCCATTGCCAACGCTCCAGTTACTGGAGTTGTCGATCACGGTCCACATTCCGCCGGTGTCGGCCGAGCCCCATCCATTGACGACGTTCCGGTTGTAGGTGTCGCATACGATGGCGCCCGTCGGGCAGGTCCCGCCTCCGCCCACCGACCCGCCGGCCGGCGTGAGGAGTACGCGATTAAGGTTGAATGTGTCGAGGTTTGGTGAGTTGCAGCCGAATCCAAAAAATCCGGGGCCTTGAATGCCGGGTGTCGAGTCCGTGGTCGACACCAGCCATGACGATGGCTCCGGTGTTCCATCGGCCCAGACGCGAGCCTGGAGTTGGGTCGGTGATGAGCCGATGGCCTCGACGCGTACCCACATCGTGGGCGGCGTGGTTCCGGCTACTGTGCTGACCGTGTCGCCTACGAGGTTGACGTTTTGCCCGCTGCCATCTTGCCGCTTGACGTACATCTGCACTCTCGACTGCGTGCTATCCCACCAGGCGCCCGCGAAGTAGAAGGGCGCACCCGACAATGCCGTTCGGCGCAGCGTGAAGTTGCAGGTCGCGAATTGTGTCGCCGGAAGCGTCAGGCGCGCCAGGTAATCCACGTCCTGCGCCGGTGTCATGGCAGCGAGATCGTTCTCGAG
>DASTKA010000843.1:0-3279 GCA_035716165.1 Mycobacterium sp.
TGATGGGAGACTGATGCGCATCCCTGCGCAAGCCAGCAATCGACACCATCGGGCGTGCATTGACAATCGACGACCTCTTTCGGCTCACGCGCTGTGTCCCTGGTCTTCTATTTGCCCTTGACGCACGGCTGGCTGATGGGAGACTGCGTCTCGTATTGACAGATAATTTGTAAGCGTCGTGAGCTACAGTTGCGATTATGGGTGGCCGTCCTGAAGCCCATACTCGCGGCCGCTCGGCCGAACTCCGTGCGCACGGCGCGTCGCGCCAACTGAGCGCGTGGGAACCGGGGAATGCTCGTCCGGTTCCCGATCCATGCAACACGCCCCCTGTCAGGGAAGCGGAACCGGATTCGCCAGGTAATTTGCCGACAAGGTCCGGTACTGCCCGCCGTCGGTCGACGGCGTCGTCTGGTTCTCCGCGCCCGCGCCGAACACCACGCCCAGCCCGCCCACGGCGACGAGTTCGGAGGGATGCTTCAGGAAGTAGTCCACCTTGTTGTCCCGGAAGTGCCCGAGCGTTCCACCCGGCGTGTTGGAAGGCACGCCGAACGGCGTCTGCCACCACAGGATGGGCAGGCTGCCGATGCCGTTGTGGTACGCCAACGCGATCGCGAAATTGTCCTGGAAGTTCGGGTGGGTCTGGTTCGTCTCGTCCCAGTACCAGGTCTGGTTCGCGGCGGCGGAGCAATCGGACTGCGTCGTCGCGGGGGTCAGGACGTACTGTTCGCGGCAACCGGCGTCGCGGTCAGTCGTCTGCATCACGATGAGATCGCCCTGAGCCGTGCCGAGCTGGTTCATGAACGAGATCACCGAGGCTATGGTCGATCCGCCCCAGCTTGACGGAGTGAAGCCGATCGCTGCCTGCGGCGCGTACTTGCGGGCGAGCTTCATCAGGCAAGGCGAGAAACCTGTCAGGTTGGCCGGTAGTCCCGCGCAGGCCGCGTCCGTCGACAGCACCGCCGGAGCCTTTGTGGGATCCCCGCCGTAGGTGCTGTTGACCACCGACTGCGCGAAGCCGTAGAAGTCCGGTTCAACACTGAGCACGGTCGGCTTGCCGAACGTCTTCATCTGGTTGAACAGGGTGATCAGGTCGCTCCAATACGTCTGCATGAAGGTCGCGTCGGCCAGGTTCGTCATGTCCGACAGGTTGTCCGCGGCGAACTGGAACAAGGTGAACATGGGCACGGCGCCCACCGAATCGGCGGCCTGCATCTGATACAGCGCGTATTGCCCGTAAGGCGTGTTCCATGTGGCCCAACCGCCATTGGTACCGATGTCGACCAGGTAGCGTTCGTAGAAGTCCGGCTTCAGTCCCTGCGCCGCGATCAGGGCGGTGTCCGATCCTCCCGTGCCCAACCCGATCAGGAAGCGATTGGGAAGCCCCAGTTGCTTCGCGAGCGCGGCGGCGGGGCCGCTGCCGGTCGCAGCCGCAGGCGTCACCGCAGCCGACTGGGTCGACGCCGGGCCCTCGCCGGCGCTGTTGACCGCCGTGACCTCGTAGTAGTAGGTCGTGCCATTGACCGCGGTGCTGTCGGTGTAGCTCGTGCCGGAACTGGTGCCGGCCTGGGTGCCCTGCGAGCCCTGGGTAGTCGACCGGTAGACCTTGTAGGACGTCGCCGTGGGCGACGCCGTCCAAGTCACGCTCACCTGCGCATTGCGAGCCGTCGCATTCACGCCGGTTGGAGCCGCCGGCACGGTGACCGGAACGGTCGGCGTCGCACCGGCCGATTGCGTCGATGCCGGACCTTCTCCGGCGGCGTTCAGCGCCGTGACCTCGTAGTAGTAGGTCGTGCCGTTGGCGGCCGTGCCGTCGGCGTAGCTCGTGCCGGGACTGGTGCCGATCTTGCTGCCTTGCGACCCCTGACTCGACGATCGATAGATGTTGTACGACGTCGCTCCCGTCACGCCTGTCCAACTCACCGTCACCTGACCGTTGCCAGCTGTTGCATTCACGCCGGTGGGAGCCACCGGCACGGTGACCGGAACCGCCGGCGTCGCGCCCGACGATTGAGCGGATGCCGGCCCCTCACCAGCGGCGTTGTCCGCCGTGACCTCGTAATAATAGGTGATGCCATTGAGAGCGGTGGAATCGACATAGGAGGTGGTCGAGCTCGCTCCCACTTTCGCGCCCTGCATGCCCGCGGTCGTAGAGCGGTAAATATTGTAGGACGTCGCTCCGGCGACGGCCCCCCAGGTAATCGTTGCTTCGTTATTCCCCGCGGTCACGATAGTTCCAGTGGGCGCCGCCGGATCTGTCGCAGACCCCGATGCAGAACCGCCCCCGCCGCCGCTTCCCGAGCCTCCGCCGCAGGCTGACAAGAAAATGGCTACAAGAAGGACAAGGCTATTGCGAAGGATTGGCAAGAAAGCTCCCCTTGCTCACGTGAGCAAGCCGATTGTCCTAACTTTAACTTGGAGACTTTGGTCCGATGAACTGTCAGAATTGACATCCTGAGTGACCATTTCGGCAATTCGTGACAGAGGTCACTAGAGGCGCGACTGGCTTCAATGCGACTCGAGACCCCGCGCATCCCTGGGGTGACATAACGGGAAGGGAATCGGGTTGATCTCCGACTGGCTGACTGAAAGTCTACGGACCGAAACGACGCGTGTCGGCGGGGCGGCTGTACTGAACAAAGAACGATCTGTCGCCACGACGATTCGCGGAGAGCGTGGATGGAGCGTTGCGTCGCTCGAATTCGGACTCGCGTTCCGTGCCTGAGGACTCACCTTCTTCCGGCTTTTGGCCCAGCGCGTCTCTCGCGACCGATGACATCGTGGTGCGGGGATGTTCCTGGCTTTCGTATCGTGCAGCAAGCGCGGGCGCGGTGGATCTGGAGCAGCAGGGCAGGGTAGTGTGCCGAGACACGTCGCGATGAGTTGGGCGCAGCGCCTCAAACGCGTCTTCGCGATTCAGATCAACCCCTGCGAGCACTGTGGCGCAGCGGTGAAGGTCACCGTGCTCTCCGGGGCTCTCAACTAACCATCCGTGGGATCGGGGTATTTATTGGTCGAGGGCGCGAACTGCGGAATCGGCCCTGGCTATGTACGAGCCTTCGCTGCCTGAGCGACTTGTTCGCACCTGCCCCGGTGCGCGCTGCTGTTTCCATCTCTGCTCGGCACCGACCGTAGTCCGTGGGCCTCTGTGTCCGGACCTGCTATCTCGTTGCTCCCATTGCATTTCGGGCAGATGAGGATCATGCGGAATTACGTCGCCTCTCCGAACCTTATATGGTACATGTACTTTATAAGGTCCATCCATGGTTGAGCACAAGGAGG
>DASTKA010000844.1:0-6061 GCA_035716165.1 Mycobacterium sp.
GAGGCCCGGGAAGCAAGCCTCGTCGTAGGCCTGGATTTCGAGTGACCCACGTTCCGCCATCCGCTGGGCCGCGGGGGCCGCTGCCCGCGGCAGGCCCAGTTCACGTCGTTGCGTGTCGTCGGCGTCCTTGGTGATGCGCCAATACAGCCACCATGCCGCCCGCAGGGTGGAGCGGACCAGGGGTGCCGGCGACGGCATCGACGGCAGGGCGAGCTGCCCGTTGACGCAGATCGGCATGTGGTGGATCACCGCCAGCGGAATACCTTGGTACTCCGCAACATTGGCGACCACGCCGTGGTACGTCTGGCCGGTGACGAGAAGGTTGGCCCCGTCCGCCAGTGACGCCAGCGTCCGGCCCATCTGTGCCCAACCCTCGACGAAGAGTTCGCGGCCTGCGCGCACCATGTTGACGGGATTTTGCGGCGTGCACGCGTGGTGAACGAAATCCGCGACCGCCCTGACCTGATCCTGCGAATCCGGCCCGTATCCGACCGCCGTCAGGCCCGCCGTCTCCACGAACCCAAGCAGGTTGGGTGGCGCCGCCATGCGCACATCATGGCCTCTCCGCAGGAGCTCCGAACCGACTGCGGCGCAGGGTTCGACGTCGCCGCGCGTCCCATGGGCGGCCAAGACGATCTTCACCGGCGAAACCCATCCCTTCAGTGGTCGGCCGCTATCCGATATTCATTGGGGCACCTGAATTGCTGCACCCGTATAACGTCCGTCCGTCACGCGCTTCAACACGGACCTCATCGCGCTCACGTAACGGGTAACGGAGTCCTTGGCAGTCGGATTTTTCGGGAGGTTCACCCACATCGACACCTCATCGAAGAGGCGGATCACCGAGAAGTAGAGGTGCGCCGGATCCCTCGGGTCGCAATAGATGCTGACATTCGCGTCCTTCATGCGGGAGGCGACGGTGGCCGAGAAGGGGGGCAGGCCCGCGTCCATGTAGTTGACCATTGTGCAGTTGGGCCCCCATGCCCTGAGCCAGGGCGCTAACTTCAATATTTCGTTGAACGAAACGTTGGCGAGGGCGAGATTCGAGTCGAAGGACGCTTGCGCGGCACGGGCAGTCTCTTCGAAGGAGGTTGCGTTTATCGGCACCGTGAACGGAACCACGCCGGTGAACCAGCCCATCGTCGAGAATTCCGCCAGGGACTTGCGCTTATCGATGGGTGCGAGGCCATAATACGTTGTGGCGCCGGTCAACTCGTGCTGTGCGAGGGCTATGCAGGCGAACAGGCCGCCGCTGACGCGTGCCCCCGCCGCGATGCAGCGGGATTCGAATTCGGCCGTCTGGTCCTGATCCAATAACCGATCGACGACCAAGTCGCCACCGGTGGCTTGCGACAGGTCACCGAGCGGCAATGGGAAGTCCGGCAGGGTTCCGCCGTTGTGCTCGGCGAACTCGATCCACTTGCGGACCTCGGGGGAATCCACGGTCAGGGAGGCAACATACTGCTGTTCCCGTACGCAGAAATCGTCATGACTGGCCGGTGGCGGCGCCTGGACGAGCGCACGACCGGCCACCAAAACGCGGTAGTTCATCACGATCTCGGTGTACAAGCCCGCGATGAGCGTCGGGTCGCAGTGCAGGTGATCGACAATCGCGAAGATTGAGAAATGGTCCTGGCGCTGAATGATCCCGAACCTGAAGCAATCCCACTGCATCGGGTCAGGGGTGGACAGCACGTACCGGTGCCACTCGCTCGGTGTCATGCTGTCCTGCCGGGTCGGGACGAACTCGATATCGGCGGGATCGACGATCGTGTGCCGCACGATGGCCTCGGCGTCGTCGTACTCGAACCAACTGTGATAGGTCTTGTGGCGGCGAAGATGTGAGTTGATGACGTAGCTCATGGCCCGGACATCGCATCGACCGGGTTCGTCTCCGGAACCGATTACCAGGCGCGCATAGTCGAGCCCGCGGGCCGCGTAGCGGGAAAAGCCGCGAAGGTGCGCCTCTTGCATTGCGCTGATCGGTACGTCGCTTATCGGAGCTTGCCGGGCTTTGGCCAGTGCGGCGGGCGATGGTTGCCAAGACACGATTCTGCCCGCCTCGGGTGCCCAGTCATAAACCGTTCCCACGAACAGCCCGCGCGCTGGCCCTGCGCCTACGAACACCCTTCCCTCCTTCGGTCCCCTTGCGGCTCGGCCGACGTTCCGATGTACTGGCCGGTCGCGGCGGCACCGAGATCATCTGCGGGAGTGAGCCGTTCGCACAGCAGTGCGGCCAGGCCCTGAATGGTGGTGATGTCGTTGGTGGTGACGCGTATCCCTGTTTCGGCCTCGACGCGGGTGCGCAGCTCGAGGTTGCCCATCGAGTCGAGGCCATATTCGGAAAGGGGGTGATCGGGATCGATGGTGCGACGGAGAATCAGGCTGACCGCATCGGAGACCATGCGCCGCAGCCGCACCGGCCACTCCTCGGCGGGCAGGGCGTACAACTCGCTCAGCAATTCGCCCGCATCCGAGGCGCTTTGGTCGTTGGACCGGAACAATTCAGCGAACCGGCTGCGTTGCGCGTAGGCGGCGAACCACGGCGTTCCCGTCAGCGTCGCATACCCGGAGTACGCGCGGTCGTGGCGCATTAGCGCCTCGAACGCGTAGGCGCCCTCGTCGGCGGTGAAAGCGGTGTCGCGCCAGTGCGCGATGGCGGTGCCTTCGCCGTCGCGGCCGGGCGCCAAGTCCTCGCCGGCCTCGGCTCGGAGCTCGGCGGCGCGACCCACCTCGGCCCACAACGCCCATCCGATCGCAGTGGCTGGTAGGCCCTGGGTCCGACGCCACCGCGCGAATGCATCCAGCCAGCCGTTGGCGGCGGCGTACGCCCCTTGACCGGGCGAGCCCACCAGGCCAACGGCCGAGGAGAACAAACAGAACCAATCCAACGAGAGATTCGACGTGGCCTGGTGTAAGTTCCACGCGCCGTGAACCTTCGGAGCCCAGTTGCGGCCGATGAGTTCGTCGGTCATGTTGGCAAGCATCGCGTTTTCGAAGATCGCGGCGGCGTGCAGCACCCCGCACAGCGGAAGCCCGGTGGCCGTCGCGGCGCTCACCAACCGGTGCGTTGTGCCGGCTTCGGTGATGTCGCCACATAGCACCGCGATGTCGGTGCCCATCGCCCGAATGAGCTCGATCGTTTCCAGCGCTTTGGGATTGGGCTCAGAACGGGAGCTGAGCACGATGCGGCCACAACCGCCCGTGGCCATTTTCTCCGCGAGAAAGAGCCCTATGCCGCCCAGGCCGCCGGTGACGATGTAAGAGCCGTCGCGACGGAAGGGTCGGGCCTGCTCGGGCGGTACCACGACGCTGCAGTGCCCGGACGGGGGCACGTCCAGGACCACCTTGCCCGCATGCGCCGCCGTCCTTTTCGTGCGGAGAGCGGCGGCCGCATCGCCGAGCGGATAGTTCGTGCTCTCCGGCAACGGCAACTGCCCGTCCGCGACGAGCCGGTACACCGTGGCGAGCAGGTCGCCGACTCGCTGTGGATGACTCTTCGACATCAGTGCCAGGTCAACATAGGTGAACGTGAGATTGCGATGGAATGGGAGGAGCTCCAGCCGGGTGTCGGCGCCCTCGTCGCTGTTACCGATCTCTACGAATCGTCCGCCGGGGGAGAGCACTTCCAGGCCGGCGGGCCGTGCGGCGCCGGGTAGGGAGTTGAGCACGACGTCGACCCCGCCTCCGTCCGTCTCGCGGCGGATCTGCTCGGCGAAGTCGGTGCTGCGGGAATCGTAGACGTGCTGAAGACCCATGTTGCGCAATACTTGCCGGCGCTCCTCGCTGCCGGCGGTGGCGAAGATCTCGGCTTTTGCGGCACGGGCGATTGCGATCGCCGCCTTGCCCACGCTGCCGGTGGCGGAGTGAATCAATACGCGGTCGCCGCTGGTGATCCTCGCCTGGTCGTGCAGGGCGTACCACGCGATGGCATGGGGGATAGTGACCGTTGCCGCCTGGGCCTCGGTGAGGCCCGGCGGCAGTGTCACCGCTAGGCGCGCGTCACACGTGACGAACGTTGCCCAGCAACCGTTTTCGGAGAGGCCGCCGACGCGGTCACCTACCCGGTGAGTTGTCACGTCGGCACCCACCGCGCTGACGACGCCGGCGAAGTCCACACCGAGCCGGGGTGCCTGCCCGCCGATGCTGGGATGCCCGCCGGAGGCCACCAGTTCATCCGCAAAGTTGATGCTGGATGCGCGCACCCTGACTTCGATCTCTCCGGGCCCAGGCGGAATGCGTTGACACAAAGCCGGTTCCATCGTGTCCAAGTCGCCCGGCGTGCGGATCTGCATGCGCAGGCCATCACGCTGGTGGTCCACCACGGCGGTTCGCCGATCTTCAGGACGGAGCGGCGCGGGACTCAGGCGGGCCGTGTACCACCGGCCGTGCCGCCAGGCTGTCTCGTCCTCCTCCGAGCTCCCCAGCAGTTGCCGTGCCAGCTGCTCGGCGTCGCTATCCTCATCCATGTCGATCTGGGTGGGCCGCAGATGTGGATATTCAGTGCTGATCGCTCGTATAAGGCCGCGGAGCCCGGCCTGCTCGAGATTCGCCGCGTCGCCCGGCAACACGTTCCGGGCGTTCCGGGTCACGACGTAGAGGCGCGGCGGTTCCCGGTCAATGTCGGTGATTCCCCGGACAATTCGGGCCAGGTGACGCACATGGTGCTCCCCGAGCAGGGCCCACTCCTCTTCCGGGTTGCCGTTTTCAGAGCCGGTGAGGATGACGATTCCGCTGACCTGGTCGGCAAGATGCGAGCCGAGCGCCTCGGTGTTGGCCTTATGTCCGGCATGCTGCGGCCATGTCATGGTCGCGCACCTGGCGCCCTCGGCCTTCAATGCGTTGGCCAGCCTTGTCGCCATGACGTCGGCAGAGGCGGAAGTACTGATCAGCAAGCAGGTTCCCGGGCCGATGTGATCCACATCCGGCAGGGTCCGCTGTCTCCACTCGATGGTCAGCAGTCGCTCGTTGAGCACGCGATCCCGGTTGACGTTCTCGGAGACCCCGGTGCCAAGCTGCAATCCGCGGACGGCCAGCAGGACCGTCCCGCGCTCATCGAGCACATCGAGATCCGCCTCCAACCCGGTCCCTTCGACCCGGGTCACCGTCGTGTAGCAGTAACGCGCGGTGCGCGCAGAACCGTAGGCGCGGATTCGGCGTACGCCCAGCGGCAGCAGCAGACCGGCATTGCCCGCGAGCTGTGCGCCGCAATGGGCCGCGACCGACTGGAAGCAGGCGTCCAGTAAGGCGGGATGCACCACGTAGGCGCTGTGTTGCGACCGGATGGGGCCGGGGAGGGCCACCTCGGCGAGCACTGTGTCGATCGTCTCGTCTGCGTGGTGCACCACAGCCAATCCGGCGAAGGCCGGACCGTACTGCAAACCATGCCCGTCGAACTGCTTTCGCAGCTCGGTCCCGTCGACCCTGCACGAGTGGGCCTTCATCAGGGCCGGCATGTCGTATTCGGGTGGCTGGTCCTCATCCACTGTCGGGTGCAGCACCGCGGTCGCCCGCCGAACCTGCGTGCCGTCCTGGAAGGTCTCGACCGCAAAGTCGACCGCGCCCGTCGAGGTCACCGAAGCAACCGCCGATACCGGTGTCTCGTCGTCCAGCAACAACATCGCCTCGAAGCGAACGTCGCGAACGTCGGACTCCTCGCCGAACACCGTGCGGGCCGCGGTCAACGCCATCTCGCAGTAGGCGGCCCCCGGAAGGGCAGCCACGTTGTGTATCCGGTGGTCGCCCAGCCACGGTTGCGCCCCCGTGCCGGCCTCACCCTGCCAAACGTGGCGCTGCGGCTCCTCGTGCAATCGCACATGCGCACCCAGCAACGGGTGCACCGGAACCGTGCACGCGCCGCTCGCCCGCGACTCTCGACTCTTGCGGGTCAGCAGCAGCGGGCGGTGATCCCACGCCGGCAGAGGTGCATCCACCAGTCGGCCAGCCGGGTAGATCACCGAGAAGTCGATCGCCGCCCCGGCGCTGAACAGGTCCACCAGGAGGCCGCGTAGCCCGTGCGGCAGCGCTTGCTCGCGACGCATGCCGGCGAGTGCGACCACCG
>DASTKA010000845.1:0-2231 GCA_035716165.1 Mycobacterium sp.
CGTTCGTCGAGACGGTGGTCGATGGAGGTGGCCAGAAGGGCCAGCGCCGCGAGCTCGCCGACGACGAGCCCCACCGCCGCCGCCACCGCGAGGCGTCCCACGAGGCCCGGGCGGCTCCGCTCGGGGCCGGAGATCGTGCCGCGGGTGATGGCGCCGACCAGCAGACTGAAGACCAGGGTGAGCGGCAGGACGGCCGGCAGCGGCCAGCGGGTCGCCCCGCCGATCGCCAGCGTCGCAGCCAGCCAGGCCAGCACCGCGCCCAACAACACGACCGCGCCTGCGACGGCATGGGCGGACCGTTCGTGACGCTCACCCAGCTCGCGCCGGTGTCCGCCGCCGAGCCAGATCAGCACCCCTGACGCCCGGGTCAGGCCCGCACGCTGCTCGATTACTTCCTCGGGCATGAGAATGAAACACCTCCACCATCAAGCCTCGCAGGCCACCGCCCGACACATCGAATCGAAGCGCCCCGCCTGTGGCGCGCTTCACAAATTCGCGGGGTCGGCGCACGTCGTCGACGAAGCATCGATCGCATTTGCCAGCCGGGCGTGAGCGAATCTGACGCGGAATTCCTGCGACGCGAGCAGATCAGCGACTGTTCTGGCAGGTGACATGAGACGGTGTAAGCCTATGACGAATCACCATTATGTCACCTACGAAGAGTTTGGCCGCATGTTCTTCGAGGTCGCCGTCACCCCCGAGCGGGTGGCCGCCGCGTTTGCCGACATCGCCGGCAGCGAGTTCGCCATGGAGCCGATTGCGCAGGGGCCGGGCAAGATCGCCAAGGTCAGTGCCAACGTCAAGATCCAGGAGCCCCGGGTCACGCGCCGGCTGGGCGACAGCATCACCTTCGTCATCCATATCCCGCTGGCGATCGATCTCCTGGTCGATTTATGGCTGGACAAGCAGCGTTTTGCGGTTTCCGGGGACATTCAACTGCGCGCGACCGCGCGCGCGGCAGAACCGCTGTTGCTGATCGTCGACGTCGCCAAACCGCGGCCGTCCGACATCACGGTCAATGTCTCGTCGAAGTCGATCCGCGGCGAGGTACTGCGCATCCTGGCGGGCGTGGACGGCGAGATCCGGCGTTTCATCGCGCAGTACGTCGCCGCCGAGATCGACGCGCCCCAATCGCAGGCGGCGCAAATCATCGACGTGGCCCAGCAGCTGGAGCAGGCCTGGCCCTGAGCGGCCCGGCTCACGAATACGTGCGAGGCTGTCGGGGTATTCAGCCACGGTTGTGCTTTTGTCGCCGGCGCGGGATGCGTCAGGCGTTGTCGATCGCCAGGGGAGGAAGACTTTGGCTCGGGTAGATGTCTCGGTGTCGTCACAGGTGGAACCGGAAGCGGCGTGGAAGCTGGCCTCCGACCTGGATCGATTCGGCGAGTGGATGACGATTTTCGCCGGGTGGCGGGGGCCGGTGCCCGACAAGATCGAGAAGGGCACCTGCGTCTCGTCGTGCGTCAAGGTCAAGGGCTTCCGTAACGTCATCCACTGGACCGTCACTCGCTACGACGAGCCGAAAGCGATTGAGCTGCAAGGCCGCGGACGTGGCGGTATCCGCCTCAACGTGGCAATGACCGTCGAGGCCGACCATCCCGGATCGACGTTCAACCTCACCGCCGATCTCGGCGGCGGTCTACTCAGCGGGCCGGTCGGGGGATTGGTCGCGCGGATTCTGCGATCCGACGTGCAAAAATCCGTCAACAACCTCGCGGCGCTGCAATAGCCTTGCCCGCCCCGGGCCACTTACCGGGCCGTCCGGCCGATCAATCGATCCCGCTCGGCGTCGCGAATCCGCCTGCGGTCCATCGCAAGCCAGGCCAGGCCGGCGCCGAACGCGAGCATGGAAAAGCTCGCCGCCGCAACCCCGGCGCCGGCCTCACCCAGCGCGAAGTTCGCCACACACACGACGAACGCCAGCGCGGCAGCCGCGACCACCAGGAGCCCGGGGGTTCGCGTCGGTCCATCCGCATGTGAGTCAGCGGTCCGATCATGGTCGACAGGGCTGTGCCTCATGGCGTCTCCTCTGCTGTCACATCCGTCTCGGCCCAAGTTTGGAGCTACCCAAAAGGCCGTCGAGACAAACGACTTGGTGGAGTGAGACGCCCTGCCGCTACAGCGTCTGGTGCCGCCCGAAGTATTTGTGGTCTTCGCTGTAGCCGCCGTAGCCGCTACCGATGTCGTGGTAGTCGGCGACGAACTCGATGCCCTTGATCCACTTCACCAGT
>DASTKA010000846.1:0-2982 GCA_035716165.1 Mycobacterium sp.
TCGGGCCGGCGACCCTGACCCGCTACGCCGAGGTCGTCCAGGCGGGCCTGGGGGAGATGCGCGGTGCGACCGCGCCGCGCCTGCTGCTCGAGGTCGTATGTGCGCGATTGCTGCTGCCCTCGGCCAGTGACACCGAATCCGCGCTGCTGCAACGCGTCGAGCGCATCGAGACCCGGCTGGACATGTCCATTCCCGGCTCCGAAGCCATCGCCGCGGCGCCGCGTGGCGGGTCGGCGCGGGCCGAACCCGAGCAACCCGCCCGGTTCACCCGGCCGTCCGTTGCCCAGCCAGAACCGAAAGCCGAGCCCAAGCCCGAGGCCAAACCGGCTCCGGCTCCCGAACCGGCTCCGGCTCCCGAACCCGATCCGGCACCGGCGGCCGAATCAGCTTCTGCACCGGGCGAACTCAACACTGCCGCGGTGCGCAGCATGTGGCCGACGGTGCGCGACAAGGTGCGCCAGCGCAGCCGCACCACCGAGGTGATGCTGGCCGGTGCGACCGTCCGGGCCATCGAGGGCAACACATTGGTGCTCAGCCATGAATCGGTTCCGCTGGCCAAGAGGCTCTGCGAACAGCGAAACGCCGACGTCATCGCCGAAGCGCTCAAAGACGCGCTGGGCGTCGACTGGCGGGTGCGGTGTGAGGCCGGCGCACCCACCTCCGCGCCGGCGGCGCCTCCCGCGGCCCCGGGGCGAGCCCCGGCCGTCCCCGACCCGCAACAGCCCGCGCCGGACCCGGAGTCGGCACGACGCGACGAAGAGGAACACATGCTCGCCGAAGCGGTGCGCGACGAGCCGTCGGCGCCACGCCGCGACCCCGAAGAGGTCGCACTGGAACTGCTGCAGAACGAGCTGGGCGCCCGCCGCATCGACAACGGCTAGCGGGTCAGGCCGTCCACCACGGCCGCAGCGGCAGGTCGTCGTCGCCCCGCGCGGCGGTGTTCGCCGCCAGCACGTGATGCAGCTGAAGTTTGTTTTGTTCGAAGGCCACTCGAGACGCCGCCATGTACAGACCCCACACCTTGGCGATCGGCAGACCGACCTCGACCACGCCTTCCTCCCAATGCTCGACGAGGTTCCGGCACCAGTCGCGCAGCGTCATGGCATAGTGCTGGCGGAAGTTCTCTTCATGCAGCACCTCCAAACCGACCTCCTGGATCTCGGTGACTATGCATCCCGAGCCCGTCAACTCCCCGTCGGGGAATACGTAGCGGTCGGTGAATCCGCCCCCACGGTGGGTCGACTTGTTGTCGTGGCGGGTGATGCAGTGATTTAGCAGCAGACCGCCGGTGCGCAACTTCGACTTGAGAAAGCCGAAATAGGCGGGGTAGTTCTTGACTCCGATGTGCTCGGTCAGCCCGATCGACGAGACAGCGTCGAATCCGGTCTCGCGGACGTCGCGGTAGTCGCAGTGCCGCACCTCGGCCAGGTCGGTCAGCCCGTCTGCCTCGATCGCCTGTTGTGCCCACTTAGCCTGCTCGGCCGACAGCGTGGCACCGATGGCACGTACACCACGGTGGGCGGCGTAACGCACCATGCCGCCCCAGCCGCAGCCGACGTCCAGCAGCCGGTCACCTGGCTGTAGCCGCAGCTTCTCGAAGATGAGCCGGTACTTGTTGTCCTGGGCCTCTTCCAGCGTGGCGCCGGCGTGGGGATAGACCGCGCACGTGTAGGTCATCGACGGGCCGAGCACCCATTCGTAGAAGGTGTTCGAGACGTCGTAGTGGTGGTGGATGGCCTCGGCATCACGGGTCTTGCTGTGCCGCAAGCCTTCAGCGATACGGCGCCACCGGGGCAGCGTCTCTTGTGGCGGCGGCGCGATGGGCCGCAGACGCTCGATGCCGATCGAGCGCAATACCAGTGCAAGCAACCGCGGCGACGGCCGTTTGAAGTCGAGCTTGTCTGCCAGCATTTTGAGCAGCTCGTACGGATCGCCGGGGTGCACGCCGTTAAGTCCCAGATCACCTGAGATGTACGCGCGGGCCATGCCCAGTTCGCCGGGGGCGGTGACGAGGTAGGTAGTGCCTCGGGGGGTGAGCAGATCAACACCCAGTTCGGCATCTTCGGGCCCGGAGGTGCTGCCGTCATATGCGGTGAACTTCAGCGGCTTCCTGCCTCCTTCGGCGAAGATCGCCAGAATCTCGGCGAGGCTGAGCTTGCCCGTGCCCAGGCGCTGCGGTTCTTTGGTAGCCGTCATCGTCGTTGCACCGCCTTTGCGTAGAGGTCGAGGAGGCGCGAATCTGGGTCGTAGGCTTTCTTTACCGTTAGGTAGGCATTCCCGCCGTATAGGTCGTCGAACTCCTCACGGGTGTAATAGGAGTCGGAGTACAACGACTTGTGTCCGTCGAGACTACCCACTTTCGCTTCGATCAACCGGTTTGTCGCGCCCTCAACGGCGCCGGCGGGCACCGATGACCAGAACCCAATATTGACGTAGGTGTGGTTCGGCCGGATCGGATACAACGGCCAGCCGTCGTCACCGCGCAGACGCAACGGGCACAGCCAGATCGGTGCGATGGGCACCGTATCCAAGAACCACTCCAGGAAGTCGCAGGTCCGCTCGACCGGCACCTCGACGTCTTGCACCACCCGCTCACGCGGCGGGCGACCATTGCGCTTCTCGATCCGGTCGGCGATGTCGTAGCGTTGGTCGAGGGCCACGAGCTTCCAGTAGACGCTGCTGCGCCGGTAACGCCGTGGCCACAAGCGCCGCACCAGCGGCTTCTGCGCACCGAACGAGCGCGAGCACCAAAACCAATCGGTGTCCCAGCGCCAGAAGTAATCGTGAGTGGTCAACCGGTCTTCTTTGACTTCGTCATCGTGCTGAATCGACCGGTAATAGATCCGTTGGCCGGTGTAGTCGCTGACCGGCCCCGGGGAGGTGGTCCGTCGGCCGACACACAGGTAGCTTTCGTCGGCGCTGAAGACCACCCCGTCGAGATAGTCCACCGGCATCCCGCCCTGCCCGCCGGTGTCGATGATG
>DASTKA010000847.1:0-5589 GCA_035716165.1 Mycobacterium sp.
GGATCGCGACGAGTTGTTGGTGCGGTAGAAGACGGCGACGTCGTTGTAGGTGATTTCGCCCTTCTCGGCGAGCGCGTCGATCTCCTCGGCGACGAATCGTGCCTCGTCGTGCTCGTTGTCTGCGACATAGCCGACGATCAGCTCGCCGGCGCCTTCGGCGGTCCATAGTCGCTTGTCCCGCCGCCCGGAATTGCGGGCGATCACAGAGTTGGCCGCGGACAGAATGTTCTGCGTCGAGCGGTAATTCTGTTCCAGCAGAATGGTTGTCGCGTCCGGATAGTCGCGTTCGAAGTCCTCGATGTTGCGGATGGTGGCGCCGCGGAACGCATAGATCGATTGGTCGGCGTCGCCGACCACGCACAGTTCCGCCGGCGGCACCTCGTCGGATACCTCGTCACTGCCGGGCCGATTCGGCAGTCCGCGGCCGGCCAGTTCGCGCACCAACACGTACTGCGCGTGGTTGGTGTCCTGGTACTCGTCGACGAGGACATGCCGGAACCGCCGCCGATAATGCTGGGCGATCTGCGGGAAGGCCCGCAGCACCGCCACGGTTTCCCCGATCAGGTCATCGAAGTCCAGCGCGTTGGCGGCGCGCAGCCGGCGCTGGTACTCGCCGTAGACGCTGGCCACCGTGCGGGACAACTCGTCGGAATCGTCGGTCAGGTTGCCCACCGCACCGGCGGGATCGATCAACTCGTTCTTCAGGTTGGAGATGGCGTTGGCCAGCAGCCGTGGCGAGTAACGCTTGATGTCGAGGCCCATGTCGCGCCCGATCATCTGCAGCAGGCGCCGCGAGTCGTCGGCGTCGTAGATCGAGAAGTTGGAGTTGAGACCCTCGATCAGGGACGCCTGGTTACGCAGAATGCGCACACAGGTCGAGTGGAAGGTGGACACCCACATGGCCCGGGCCCGGTGACCCACCAGCCGCACCACGCGTTCGCGCATCTCGGCGGCGGCCTTGTTGGTGAAGGTGATGGCCAGCACCTGGCCAACCCCGACGCCGCGCTCGGCGATCAGGTAGGCGATGCGGCGGGTCAGCACCGCGGTCTTTCCGGAACCCGCACCCGCAACGATCAGCAGCGGGGAACCCTCGTGAACCACCGCTTGGCGCTGTTGCGGATTGAGGCCCTCGAGCAGTTGATCTGCTTCGGAGACCGGCTTGGCATCTGTTGCGTGCACACTCATGTCAGTCCAAACTTACCGCCGCCCACTGACGCACAGCGCCCTGGCATCAGATCAGGTTAGTGGCCCGGATGGCCGGGACGGCGTTACGGACGCTACCGAAAACCCGGCGTGTCGGAAGGCGATTTCCGAACGTGATTTTGCCGGGTCCGTCAATTGCCCTGGGGGACAGAATGTGCAGCTTAAACACGATTTTTTTGCGTGTTCAGCGTTGTTAGTGGCACACTCTGTTGGTGCTCAATGTGCAGTGTGGGCGAGGCTCCTCAACGCAGGAGTGCCACCGCCGATTTCCCTACCGGTACCGGTTCGCGGTGCCCGTGGTCTAACTGCTTCCGCGGAGCCCCGTGGTCCGCTTCCGGCACTCGGGGCTCGTCTCTTGTGAGGCCCGATACTGCATGAGACCAGAACCCCCACATCACGACGAAGACGCGGAGTCATCAGAGATGAACACCGAGACGGTGGCGAGCGAAGAGGCCGCCGAGATTGACGAGTTGCGTCAAGAGATCGACCGGCTCGACGCCGAGATTCTGGCCGCGGTGCAGCGCCGCAGCGAGGTCTCCCAGGCGATCGGCAGGGCTCGCATGGCCTCGGGCGGTACGCGGCTGGTCCATAGCCGCGAAATGAAGGTCATCGAGCGCTACAGCGAACTCGGCCCCGAAGGCAAGGACCTGGCGATACTGCTGCTGCGCTTGGGCAGGGGCCGGCTCGGTCACTGACCTCGGCGGTTCGTCGGCGGGCGCAGAGCTCGCCGCTGCACCTGGCTCCGTCACGCCGCAGCCCATAGGGTCGAAGCATGACCCGCGTCGGCGACGATGCAGAGCGAAGCGATGAAGAGGAGCGACGCCAATGACGTCCGTGCACACCATCCCCGACATCACCGCCACCCCGGCATGGGACGCCCTGCGCAGGCATCATGAACACATCGGCGACACCCATCTGCGCCAATTCTTCCGCGACGATCCCGACCGCGGCCGCGAGCTGACCCTCTCCGTCGGCGACCTCTACATCGATTACAGCAAGCACCGGATCACGCGAGAAACGCTGCGGCTCTTGGTCGATCTGGCGCGCACGGCCAACCTCGAAGAGCGGCGCGACCAGATGTTCGCCGGGGTACACATCAACACCTCGGAGGATCGCGCGGTTTTACACACCGCGCTGCGACTGCCCCGCGACGCCGAACTGATCGTCGACGGCCAAAACGTCGTCGAAGAGGTGCACTCGGTGCTCGACGCCATGGGTGAGTTCACCGACCGGTTGCGCAGCGGTGAATGGACGGGGGCCACCGGGAAACGGATCAGCACGGTGGTCAACATCGGCATCGGCGGATCGGATCTCGGCCCGGTGATGGTCTACCAAGCCCTGCGCCACTACGCGGATGCGGGCATCTCGGCGCGCTTCGTCTCCAATGTCGACCCGGCCGACCTGATCGCTACTTTGGCCGACTTAGACCCCGCCACAACACTTTTCATTGTCGCGTCGAAAACGTTCTCGACGCTGGAAACGCTGACCAACGCCACGGCCGCGCGCCGCTGGATCACCGACGCCCTCGGCGACGCCGCGGTGTCCCAGCACTTCGTCGCCGTCTCCACCAACAAGCGTCTCGTCGACGACTTCGGCATCAACACCGACAACATGTTCGGGTTCTGGGATTGGGTCGGCGGCCGCTACTCGGTGGACTCGGCGATCGGCCTGTCCGTGATGGCCGTTATCGGCCGAGAAGCCTTCGCGGACTTCCTATCCGGGTTCCACATCGTCGACCGGCACTTCAAAACCGCGCCGCTGGAATCCAACGCGCCTGTGCTGCTTGGGCTTATCGGTGTGTGGTACTCCAATTTCATGGGCGCGCAATCGCACGCCGTGCTGCCGTATTCCAATGACCTGGCCCGTTTTCCGGCCTATCTGCAGCAGCTGACCATGGAATCCAACGGCAAGTCGACCCGCTTGGACGGCAGCCCGGTCACCACGGATACCGGTGAGATCTTCTGGGGCGAACCGGGAACCAACGGGCAGCACGCGTTCTACCAGTTGCTGCATCAGGGCACCCGGTTGGTGCCCGCCGACTTCATCGGCTTCAGCCAACCCCTCGACGACCTGCCCACCGCCGAAGGCGACGGCAGCATGCACGACTTGTTGATGAGCAATTTCTTCGCCCAGACCCAGGTGCTGGCATTCGGCAAGACGGCCGAGGAGATCGCCGCCGAAGGCACGCCCGCCGACATCGTGCCGCACAAGGTGATGCCCGGCAATCGGCCGTCGACCTCGATCCTGGCCAACCGGCTCACCCCGTCGGTCATGGGACAGCTGATCGCGCTCTACGAGCATCAGGTCTTCACCGAGGGCGTGATCTGGGGGATCGACTCGTTCGACCAGTGGGGCGTGGAGCTGGGCAAAACCCAGGCCAAGGCCCTGCTTCCGGTGATCACCGCGGACGGCTCGCCCGCGCCCCAATCCGACAGCTCCACCGACGCTTTGGTGCGCCGCTATCGCAGCGAACGCGGGCGAACGAGCTGACGAGCTCTCAAGAGAACATCTTGGTCAGCTGAGGCGGCAGTACCCGCATCAACTGCACCAGCGGCGCCCACGGCCACCACGGCACCACCGCCCGGCCGGGTTCACGCTCCATGGCGGCGACGAGCGCGTTGACGCCAGTTTCGTTGTCCACCATCAACATTGTGCTGTTGGATTTCGCCGTCATCTCCGACTCGATGTAGCCGGGCTCGATGACCGAAACCCTGACAGGACCATTGGCGTATTCGGCGCGCAGCGATTCGCCCAGTGAGCTCACCCCGGCTTTGCTTGCCGCATACGCCGCCTTGACGCCGGGCACGCCCTTGTTGCCGAGCACCGACGAGATCAGCACCAGGTGGCCCGATCCGTTCTTATTGAACATCTCCAGGGCGGTCTCGATCTGCACCAGCGCTGAGACCAGGTTGGTCTCGATGGTGGCCTTGTTGGCCCACAGCTTGCCGGACCCCAGCTTTGCGCCCTTGCCGATGCCGGCGTTGACGACGATGCGGTCGATGCCGCCGAGTTCGTCGCTGAGTTCGGCGAACACCTTGGGGACGGCCTCGTGATCGTTGACGTCCAGCGCGGCGACCGCGATCTCGATGCCCGGATACTGCTGCGACAGCTCGGCTTTCAGCTCATCGAGCCGGTCGGTGCGGCGCGCGCACAGCGCGAGGTCGCGGCCCTTGGCGGCGAACGCGCGCGCCATGCCGGCACCCAGTCCGGAGCTGGCCCCCGTGATGAGGATCTTCTGGCGAGTCATCGGGGCAGCATATCGACAGGTGTCAAGTCGCGGCCGGGCGACTACTTCAGCAACCGCGACATGCGCCGGTCGGCCAGTATCTTGCCGCCGGTCTGACACGTCGGGCAGTACTGAAAAGACTTGTCCGCGAACGACACCTCGCGCACGGTGTCCCCGCAGACCGGGCAGGGCAGCCCGGTGCGGGCATGCACCCGCAACCCGGAGCGCTTCTCACCCTTGAGCGTGGCCGCCCCCTGCCCGACGGATCGGCTCACGGCATCGGTGAGCACCGAGATCATGGCGTCGTGCAGGGCGGCGAGCTGCTGATCGGAAAGCTTGCCGGCGGTGGCGAACGGCGAGATCCGCGCGACGTGCAAGATCTCGTCGCTGTAGGCGTTGCCGATCCCCGCGATCACCTTCTGGTCGGTGATGACGGTCTTGATCCGGCCGGTGTTGCCGGCCAACAGGTTGGCCAGCGCATCGGCGCCCAGGTCCAGCGCGTCCGGGCCCAGGGCTGCGATTCCGGGAACCTGAGCGGGGTCGTCGACCAGCCACACCGCCAACCGCTTCTGGGTTCCGGCCTCGGTGAGGTCGAAACCGGGTGCGTCGCCCGGCGTGCCCAGATGCACCCGCAGCGCGATCGGACCCTTGCCTGGCCGCAGCGGCGCCGCGCCCAGCTTGTCCGACCACCGCAACCAGCCCGCGCGCGACAGATGCGCGATCAGGAAGAGGTTGTCGGTCCGCAGCCCGAGGTACTTGCCCCACCGCTGCGCCCCGACCACGGTCTGGCCGTGCAGCACGCTGATCGGCGGGTCGAAGGTCTTCAGCACGGATAACGCGGCGATGTCGACCCGCCCGATCGTGAGCCCGACGGCGTGGCGCCGCAGGTGGTCGACCAGCGCTTCGATCTCCGGTAATTCGGGCACGGTTTCAGTGTGCCGGTCTGAGCAAATAGGTGTCCATGATCCAGCCGTGCCGCTCGCGGGCTTCGGCTCGCAGCGAAACGATGCGGGGACCCGCCTCGCCGACCGTGCCCGCGATGAGCAGTTCGTCGTCGGTGCCCAGGTAGGCGCCCCACCAGATGAGCGTGTCGGGCGCGCAGACCTGGAACGAGCAGTCGGCGTCGAGCATCACCACGGCGGATCCGGGGGCCGGCCCGT
>DASTKA010000848.1:0-2755 GCA_035716165.1 Mycobacterium sp.
GGGTGACGGCGCGCAGCGCCGCGGCCCCGGTCTCGAAATCGGGGAACGACCACGACTCGTAGCGGACGGCCTCCGGCGCGCGGTGCACGCGCAACCGCACCTGGGTGATGACGCCCAGGGTGCCCTCGGAGCCGATCAGCAGCTGGCGCAGGTCGGGGCCGGCGGCCGATTCCGGTCCGCGGCCCAGATCCATGGTGCCCACCGGAGTGACCACGCGCAGCCCGCGCACCATGTCGTTGAACCGGCCGTAGCCGGCCGAGTCCTGACCGGAGGAGCGGGTCGCGGCGAAGCCGCCGATGGTGGCGTACTCGAAGCTCTGCGGAAAATGGCCGAGCGAAAAGCCTTGTGCGCCAAGGAGCCGTTCGGCCGCCGGGCCGGTGACCCCGGCCCCGAATACGGCCTGGCCGGACACCTCGTCCAGTGAGATCAGCTGATCGAAGCGGCGTAGGTCGAGCGAGACGACGGCGGAGAACTCCGCGCGGTAGGGATTGAGCCCACCGACCACGCTGGTGCCGCCGCCGAAGGGGACGACGGCGATGCGGTGCTCGGAGCAGTAGCGCAGGATCGCGGCAATGGCTTCTTCATCGCCAGGCAGCAACACGGCGTCGGGCGCATCCTGCGGGCCGCGTTCCGTGCGGTTGAGCAAGTCGATGGTGGATTTGCCGCCCGCGTGCAGCAACCGATCGGCATCCGCTGTGCGGCAGTACTCGTCACCGACGATGGCGCCCAGCGCTTCCCGATCCGTTTGCGACAACGCCGACGGGCGCAATTGCACCTGGTCGGACTGCAGTTCGGCCGTGCGGGACCCCTCGACTCCCACGGCCTGCTGCAGCAGCGACCGGATTCCTTCCGAGAGCGGCTTGGCCGCGGCGGGATCGCCCCACGCGTTCCATTTCATCGGCGGCAACTGTCCCTGGGGATCGGTCATGCGTTACAGTATTACACATGTCGTCAATCCGTAACACCGAGCTGGACACCGGCGAGCGCATCCTCGCGGCGGCGGCCACCTGCGTCGTGGATTTCGGCGTGGACCGGGTGACCCTGGCCGAGATAGCCCGACGCGCGGGCGTCAGCAGGCCGACCGTGTACCGGCGGTGGCCGGACACGCAGTCGATCGTGGCTGCGCTGTTGACCCAGCACATCACCGAAGTGATGCGCGACGCGCCATTGCGCGGGGAGGACCGCGAATCGCTTGTGCGACAGATTGTTACGGTGACCGATCTGCTGCGGGCGGACCGATTGGTGATGTCGGTGCTGCACTCGGATCTCGCGTCGACGTACATCACCGAGCGCCTGGGGACCAGCCAGCGCATGCTGATCGACGCCCTTGCCGCCCGGCTGCGGGCGGCCCAGCGGCACGGCAGCGTCCGGCTCGGCGACCCGGTCCGGATGGCGACCATGGTGCTGCTGATTACGCAGTCGACCATCCAGTCGGCGGAGATCGTCAAGCCGATGCTCGACGCGGACGCGCTGGCCACGGAACTCGCCTACTCGCTGAGCGGATATCTGGCGTGATACCTGATCCGACCGCTTTGAACGCCGCGCGCCGCGCCGCCGACCTGACCGCACTCGCCGACGGCGAACCGGTGGACATCCTGGTGATCGGCGGCGGGATCACCGGTGCGGGGATCGCGTTGGATGCCGCGGCGCGCGGGCTGCGGGTCGCGCTGGCGGAGAAACACGATCTGGCATTCGGCACCAGCCGTTGGAGTTCCAAACTCGTCCACGGCGGGCTGCGTTATCTCGCGACCGGCAACGTGGGCATTGCGCGCCGCAGCGCCATCGAGCGCGGAATCCTGATGACGCGCAACGCTCCTCACCTGATCCATGCGATGCCGCAACTGGTGCCGCTGTTGCCGTCAATGAGTTCGGGCAAGCGGGCGCTGGTGCGCGGTGGGTTCCTGGCCGGTGATGCGTTACGGTTCCTCGCCGGCACCCCGGCATCGACACTGCCGCGCTCGCGCCGGATCTCCGCGCAGCGCGTCACCGAGATGGCGCCGACCGTGCGACGGGACGGCTTGGACGGGGGCTTTTTGGCCTACGACGGTCAATTGATCGACGACGCCCGGCTCGTCGCCGCGGTCGCACGCACCGCGGCGCAGCACGGCGCCCGAATCCTGACCCATGTGGCGGCGTCGCAGGCAACCGGCACCTCGGCGCGGCTGACCGACATGCGCGGCGGGGAGTCCTTCGACTTGTCGGCGGGGGCGGTCATCAACGCGGCCGGGGTGTGGGCGGGTGACATCGACGGCGCGTTGCGGTTGCGGCCCAGCCGTGGCACGCATCTGGTCTTCGACGCCCAGGCATTCGGCAATCCCACTGCGGCGCTGACGATTCCGATTCCCGGTGAGCTCAACCGCTTCGTCTTCGCGATGCCCGAACAGCTGGGCCGGGTCTATCTGGGGCTGACCGACGAAGCGGCTCCCGGTCCCATTCCGGATGTGCCCGAGCCGTCGGTCGAGGAGATCACTTTCCTGCTCGACACCGTGAACACCGCGCTGGGGACCGGGCTCACGGACACCGACGTGATCGGCGCCTACGCCGGGCTGCGGCCGCTGATCGACACCGGCGAAGGCCGCACCGCCGACGTCTCGCGCGAACACGCCGTCGTGGAATCGGCGTCCGGGGTGATCAGCGTGATCGGCGGCAAGCTGACCGAATACCGCTACATGGCACAGGACGTGCTGGATCGCGCGATCCGGGTGCGACGGCTGCGCGCCGCGAAATGTCAGACCCGCAATCTGCCGCTGATCGG
>DASTKA010000849.1:0-3564 GCA_035716165.1 Mycobacterium sp.
CGCGCTGCTGGTGCGTGCGGTGCTCGAGGCGCTGGACGCGGTGCCCGCCCAGGTGCGGGACGCCGCCACCGCGGTCGGCCATTCGCCCATCACGCGGCTGCTGAAAGTCGAACTGCCGCTTGCGATTCCGGTTCTTGTCGCAGGGCTGCGGGTGGTGGTGGTCACCAATATCGCGATGGTCTCGGTCGGTTCGGTCATCGGCATCGGCGGGCTGGGTAGCTGGTTCACGCAGGGGTACCAAACCAACAAGAGCGATCAGATCCTGGCCGGCATCATCGCGCTGTTCCTGCTGTCTGTCGTCATCGACGTGCTCATCGTGTTGGCAGGCAGGCTGGCAACGCCGTGGGCGCACGCCACGCGCCGCACCGGCCGCCGCCCGGTCGTCGCGCCCGTCGTGGGTGGTGCACGATGAACTTCGTCGAGCGGGCGATCTCTTACGTCTTGACCGCCGACAACTGGACGGGCCCGGTCGGGCTCGCGGCCCGCATCCTGGAACACCTCGAGTACACCGCTCTGGCGGTGGGCGCCTCAGCGCTGATCGCGATTCCCATCGGCCTGATCATCGGACACACCGGCCGCGGCACCCTGCTGGTGGTGGGTGCCGTCAACGGCCTGAGGTCCCTGCCGACGTTGGGTGTGCTGTTGTTCGGGACGCTGCTGTTCGGGCTGGGCCTGGGTCCGTCGTTGGTGGCGCTGATGCTGCTGGGGGTGCCTGCCTTGTTGGCCGGTACTTATGCCGGGATCGCCAATATCGAGCCGACGGTTGTCGATGCCGCCCGGGCGATGGGGATGACCGAGACCCAGGTGCTGTTGCGCGTCGAGGTGCCAAATGCGTTGCCGTTGATCCTGGGTGGGCTGCGGAATGCGACGCTGCAGGTGGTCGCCACCGCGACCGTGGCCGCCTACGCCAGCCTCGGTGGCTTGGGCAGATACCTGCTCGACGGGATCAAAGAACGTGAGTTTCATCTCGCCTTGGTGGGGGCGCTGATGGTGGCCGCGCTGGCGCTGGTGCTCGACGGACTGCTGGCCTTGGCGGTGTGGGTTTCGGTGCCGGGCACCGGGCGGCTGCGGCGAACATACCGGGCACTTCCGCAACGCTTGGCGGGCACGTCTTACGGTAGATGAGTGAACGCAGCCCCCTCTGATCCGTCTCGCCGCATCTGGCAGGCGATGCTCACCTGGCGCGCACAGGATGTTCCCCGGATGGAATCGGTACGAGTTCAGGTGTCCGGCAAGAGAATCAAGGCCAATGGCCGCATCATTGCCGCCGCCACCGAGACCACTCCGGCGTTCGGCGCCTACTACGACCTGCTGACCGATGAGACCGGCGCCACCAAGCGGCTGGGCATGACCGTCACCCTCGCCGAGCGGGAGCGGGTCTTCTCGTTTGCCCGCGACGAAGAGAACATGTGGCTGGTCACTGACCATCAGGGCGAGCATCGCGCCGCCTACAACGGCGCGCTCGACGTCGACGTGGAGTTCAGCCCGTTCTTCAACGCGCTGCCCATCCGGCGGCTCGGGCTATATGAGCGGCCCGCCGCGGTCACCCTGCCCCTGGTCTACGTGCACCTGCCGGAAGGGTTCGTCAAGGCGGACACCGTGAGCTACAACAGCACCGGCAGTCTGAACCAGATCAAGTTGCGCTCGCCGATCTCTGACACGACGGTGAGCGTCGACGAAGAAGGATTCATCATCGACTATCCAGGCTTGGCAGAGCGGATCTGATCACCCCGCCGGCCCGGCCGGCGGCGGCCAATTCCTGACGCCAGTTCTCCGCGCCGACGACGACGTGGAAGATGTCGCTGCGCGGGAAGCTGTCGTAGCGCGTTCGCGCGGCATGGCCGGACTCGATGAGTTCGGCCACGGAATTGTGGGAAGCCAGCGATTCGCGGGCATGGGTCAGCAGTTCGATGATGCGATCGGCCGTCGGTACCAGTTGATCGGAATTGCCCTCGCACATCGCCCGGACCAGGGCCGGGGCGGTGGCCGCGACCCGAGTTCCATCGCGGAACGATCCGGCGGCCAGGGCGAAGGCCAGTGGGACCTCTCCGGCCACCACCGCCAGCGCCTCGGCGAGCAGGTGGGGGAGATGCGAGATCGCCGCCGCGGCGGCGTCGTGTTCGTCGGACCTGGCCGGCACCACGACCGCGCCGCAGTCCAGCGCCAGCGTCATCACCGTCGACCAGACCGCCGGGTCGACATGATCGTCGACGCTGACCACCCACGGGGCCCCGGTGAACAACCCGGCGTAGCCGGCGGCCCATCCCGAATGCGCGGTGCCCGCCATGGGATGGCCCCCGACGAAGCTTTCCTGCAAACCCGCCGCGACGACTTGATCGAGCACCGCCTGCTTGACGCTGGTGACGTCGGTCAGCGGACAGGCCGGCGCCGTCTCCTTGATGTGGGCGAGCAGGCCCGCCATCGCCGGCATCGGCACGGAAAGCACGATCAACGCTTCTGAGTGGGCGGCGCGAGTCAGGGTCGCGGTCAGATCGGTGGTCACGTCGAAGCCGTCGGCCGTCGCGGCCTGCGCACCCTCCACCGAGCGGTTGTAGCCGAACACGTCACGGCCGGCCGCCGTTGCGGCCCGCATTATCGAGCCACCGATCAGCCCCAGCCCAAGCACACACACCGGTGTTTCGGAAGGAGGGCTTGCCACATTTCAAGGTTGGCACATCGGGCCGGGAACGGCGCTGTCAGATGTGGCGGCCACTTGGCGCCATCTGGCCAGGGGCCTGGTCAGGGACTACCGTAAGCGGCCATGGGAGCACAAAGGGCCTCCGCCCAGGGCCTGTCCGCGGACACGCCGGATGGTTTCGGCGTCGCGGTCGTGCGCGAGGACGGGCAGTGGCGTTGTGCCCCCATGGCCCGTAAGTCGCTGATGAGCCTGTCGGCCGCCGAGACGGAGCTGCGTGAATTACGCAGTTCCGGGGCGGTCTTCGGGCTGCTGGACGTGGATGACGAATTCTTCGTCATCGTGCGGCCGGCGCCCTCGGGGACGCGGTTGTTGCTCTCGGATGCCACCGCCGCGCTCGACTATGACATCGCGGCGGAAGTGCTCGACAAGCTGGATGCCGACCTCGAGCCGGAGGATCTGGAGGATTCAGATCCTTTCGAAGAGGGCGACTTAGGGCTGTTGTCCGACATCGGGCTGCCCGAGGCGGTGTTAGGGGTCATTGTCGACGAGAGCGACCTGTACGCCGACGAGCAGCTGGGCCGCATCGCCCGGGAGATGGGCTTCGCGGACCAGCTGTCGGCGGTGATCGACCGCCTCGGTCGGTGATTACTGACGAAGACCTGATCCGTTCCGCTCTGTCGGTCGCCGCGACGGCGGGTCCCCGGGACGTGCCCATCGGTGCGGTGGTGATCGGCGCCGACGGAACGGAACTGGCCCGCGCGGTCAACGCCCGCGAGGCGTGCGGAGACCCCACGGCACACGCCGAAATTCTGGCGCTGTGCGCGGCCGCCGAGGTCCTCGGTGACGGCTGGCGGCTGGAAGGCGCCACGCTGGCGGTCACCGTCGAACCGTGCACCATGTGCGCGGGCGCGCTGGTGCTGTCGCGC
>DASTKA010000850.1:0-6969 GCA_035716165.1 Mycobacterium sp.
GGCCGCGTCCCGGCCGCGCGGCCCGACCAGCATCGTCACCCGCTCGTGACGGGTCGCCCCCGCGCGTACGGCGGGACCGGTGATCAATACGTCACCGGCGCTGTCCAGGCGTGCCACCACGGCGGTGCTCACTGGCACTCCGAAAGCACCAGGGACACCGCGTCATCCAGCGTCGCGGCCACGGATGCGTGCGCCCGGGCATGGTCGACCTCGGCCGACAGGGTGCGGTCGGTGGGCACCAGCACCGCCCGAGCGCCGGCGGCCAGGGCGGCCCGGACGTCACCGCCGGTGTCGCCGATCATCACGCAGCGGTGGGGCGGCACGGCCAGTGCTTCGGCGGCCGCCAACACCATGCCGGGCCGCGGCTTTCGGCATGGGCAACCCTCGGTTTCGTCGTGCACGCACACCTGCCAGGAGTCGAACGGGCCGAGCACCTCGTCCACCCGGTCGTTGACGGTCCTGAGCTGCTCGGCGCTGATCAGTCCGCGCGCCACGCCGGACTGATTCGTCACCACCGCCAGCAGCAGGCCGCGCCGGCGCAGGCGAGCCAGCGCCCGGGCGGCGTCGTGGGTGGGGCGCACGCCCGCCGGATCGTTGAGGTAGGGCTCGTCGACGATCAGGGTGTCATCGCGGTCCAGCAGCACCGCAAGCGGCGGATCGCGCGGCGCGCGACGAAACGTCCATTCCCCCTTCAACCGCTGGGCCACGGCGACCGGCGGGATGACCGCGCTGGTCAGCGAAAGCCGAAGCGCCTCAATGCCGGTGCGCGGGCCGCTCAGCCAGCGGCGGGCGGTGAACTCCGCGGTGAACAGCAGCCACAGGGCACCGGCCCGGCGGGCCGTCCAGCGACGGCGCAGCAGCGCCGCCCCGAGGGCGACGGCGCCGGCGGTTGTGGTGGCCGAGTGTGCCGGCAGCCGGCCCGGTCCCTCGCCGATCCGGCTGCGCCACGACCGCCCGTACTTGCGGCGCAGCAGCGCGTCGTCACGGTTGCCGACCTGCGCTCGCACGCTCGACCGCCAGGTCGCCGGCGCGACGGGATGCGTCGAGCGACGCTCGCCACGCAGGATGGTCCCGCCGGCCGTCACAATTCGCAGCGCCAGGTCGGAGTCCTCCCGGTAGGCGCGCGGGAACCGTTCGTCGAATCCGCCGACGGCGACCAGCATGTCGCGTCGATACGCCATGTCGGCGGTGATCCATCGCGCCGTCGACAGCCGTGCGGTCCGGCGTTCATCGTCGGTGGGGCGGCGGTTGGTCGGCACCTCGATCACCGCCTGTGACCCGGCCGCGCCGGCGGCATCCGCGGCCTTCAGGTCGATGTGCAACGACGATTGCCAATCCGGATCCGGCACCACATCGTCGTCCAAGAAACACACCCAGCGGGTGGTGGCGGCACGCCATCCCACGTTGCGGGCGGCCGCGGGCCCACGTCCGCCGCTGCACAGCACCCGCACCGGCAAGTCACCTGCCACCTTCAAGACGCCGGGCGGCCCCGGCCTGTCGTCGACGACCACGACCGGCGGGGGCACCGGACCCGCGCCCCGGCTCAGGGCAACCATCAAGCGCTGCAACGAATCTCGGCCGATGGCGGGAATCACCAGCGTGTACTCGGGCATCACAGGTACCGCCTGACCAGGTAGGGTCCGACGGCCAGCACGTCGATCGGAGAACTGCCGAACACCTCGAGCGCGTCGCGCGGGGTATCCACCATGGGTCGTCCGGCGGTGTTGAAGCTGGTGTTGACCACCACCGGGACTCGGCTGTGTTCTGCGAAGCGGCTGATCGTCGCGTGTAGTAGCGGGTGTTCGGATTGCTCGACGGTCTGGATTCGCGCCGTGCCGTCGACGTGGGTGACGGCGGGGATGCGGCTTTGCCAGTTCTCGGCGACGTCGTGCACGAACAGCATGTGCGGGCTGGGAAGCGGCCCGCGGGCGAAGATCTCGCCGGCCCGCTCGGCCAACACCATGGGCGCAACGGGCCGGAACTGTTCGCGTCCCTTGACGGCGTTGAGCCGCTCCAGGTTTGCGGGGTAGCGCGGATCGGCGAGCAACGAGCGCCCACCGAGGGCTCGCGGGCCGAATTCGGCTCGGCCCTGAAACCATCCGATCAACTGGTTCTTGGCCAGTGCGTCACCGACCGCCGACGCCAGATCGTGGGGGTGTTCGTAGCGCACGCCCGCGTCGTCGAGGGTGGCCTTGATCTGTTCCTCGGACCAACCACGACCCAGCTGCGCGGTGGGCATCGGTGCGATCGGCTCGTGAAACGATGCGGCCAGGCTCAGCGCGGCCCCCAGCGCCGTGCCCGCGTCGCCGGAGGCCGGCTGCACCCATACCCGGTCGAATCCGCCCTCGGCGTAGATGCGGCTGTTGGCAACGCAATTCAGTGCCACGCCGCCGGCCAGACATAGCGCGTCGCCGTCGGTGCGGCCGCGCAGCCAGTGGACCAGGTCAAGCAGCACCTCCTCGATGACCCGCTGCACGCTGCAGGCCAGGTCGGCGTGCACCGGATCCAGTTTCACCGCACCCGCCCGCCGCCGCGGCGCCAACCTCTCCCAGTCGATCGGTTCGGTGCGAAAGCCGCCGTCGCCGCAGGCGTACACCCGTTCGCGAAGCTCGCCGGCGAAGCGGGGCCGGCCGTACGACGCCATCGCCATCACCTTGTACTCGTCGCTTGATCGCACGAAACCCAAGTGCTCGGTGAGGCTTTCGTACAGCAACCCCAGCGAATGCGGCAATTGTTGAGCGGCCAGCACGTCAAGCTTCTGGTCGCGATACGCACCGGCCAGCATGGAGGTGCGTTCACCGCGCCCGTCGACCACCAGCACGGCGGTGTCGGGGTGCGGGGAGGCCAGCGCCGTCGACGCGGCATGTGCGACATGATGGCGGACATGGTGCACGACAGCGGGATTGAGGCCCGGCAGCGCGGACTTGAGAAACCCCGGCGCGCGTTCGGCATAGAGGGTGCGCAGGTACTCCCAGTCCTTGTCGAGTCCGGCCGGATCGACCGGTTCGTCGTACATCAGCGCCGGGTCATACGAGTAGCCGATGGCATCGATCTCCTGGGCGGCGACACCGGCGTGCTCGAGACACCACCGGATGGCGGCGACGGGAAGTTCCCAGGTGGCGAAGGGGACCGCCTGCTTACCGTGCTTGCGTCGGGAAAAGCGTTCTTCTTCTGCGGCCGCCACCACGTGGCCGTCGATCACCAGCGCGGCGGCGGGATCGTGAAATACCGCATTGACACCGAGAATTCGCACTGTTGCCTCCTACCGGGCGCCTCGAGCAGCGGCCATGACGAGCTGTTCGTCCGATCCGTCGGCCCCGTCTGCGGTGACGCGGAACCAGTCCACGGTTGTTTTCAACCCGGTGCGGTAGTCGACGTTCGGTTGCCAGTCCAGGCGCTCACGGGCGAGTGTGATGTCGGGGCATCGCCGTTGGGGGTCGTCGGTGACCGGCGGGGTGAACAGGATCGTCGACGTGCTGCCGGCGAGGTCCCGAATCAGCTCGGCGGCCGCCAGGACGGTGAGCTCGGTGGGATTGCCGATGTTGACCGGTCCGCTGAAAGCGCTGCGCGCCAGCGCCGATAAGCCGGCGACCGTGTCATCGACATAGCACAGCGATCGGGTCTGCAAACCGGTGCCGGACACGGTCAACGGATCACCACGCAGTGCCTGGAGGCAGAACGTCGGAACCATGCGGCCGTCGCCGGCCCGCATGCCCGGGCCGTAGGTGTTGAAGATGCGTGCCACCCCGACATCGGCGCGGCCCACACGGCGATAGGCGAACGCCAGCGCTTCGGCGTACCGCTTGGCTTCGTAGTAGACGCTGCGCGGGCCCACCGGGTTCACGTTGCCCCAATAACTTTCGTCTTGGGGGTGCATCTCGGGATCGCCGTACACCTCACTGGTGTAGGCCAGCACGAACCGGGCGCCGCCGCGCTCCGCGATGTCCAGCGCCGTAGCGGTTCCCGCCGACCCGGCGCGCAACGTCTCTATCGGCCGGCGCTGATAGTCGAGCGGGGAAGCCGCCGATGCCAGGTGGAACACCACATCAAACGCACTGCCGACCTCGTCGGCCAGTGCGGGATCGCAGACGTCGTGCTGCACGAACCGGTATCCGGGCCGCCGCGCCAGCCGGTGATCCGGTCCGCTGGTCGACAAGTCGTCCACGCTGACCACCTCGACACCGGAGTTAAGGAGTCGATCGCACAGGTGCGCGCCCAGAAATCCGGCACCTCCGGTGACCAGTGCACGTGATAGCGACTCGTACCCCTGGGCCGAGTCGATGTGGGAAAGCGCCTGAGCCACAAGATCACCCGGAACGTGTGCTCGGCGTGCTCATGTCGCGCCGGGCGGGTGACACCTTCTCGTAGATGCGTTCGGTGTCGGCGGCCACCCGGTCCCAGGTGTAGCGCGCTCGGGCGCGCACACGCCCGGCCTTGCCCAGCGCCCGCGCTCGGCGGCCATCGCAAATCAGCCCCGCGAGGGCGTCGCCCAGCGCCTCTGGATCTTTCGGCGGCACCAGTCGGCCCGTGCCGCCGTCGACGACGGTGTCGCGGATCCCGCCCACGGCGGTGGCTACCACGGGTACGCCACACGCCATGGCTTCCAAGGGCACGATGCCGAACGGCTCGTACCAGGGTGTGCATGCCACCACCTCGGCCGACCGCAGCAGCGACGGCATTTCGGCGCGGGTGACCCCGCCGAGGAAGCTCACCCGGTCGGCCACCCCGAGCTCGATGGCCAGTCGTTGCAGCTGTTGGGCCTGCGGGTCGTCGGCCAGTTGGGTGATGTGCGGCCCACCGACGATCACCAACTCGGCACCCGGGACGCGTGGCAAGGCCCGGATCAACGTCTCAAAACCTTTGCGTGGCACCAACCGTCCCACCGAGACGACGCGCGGCCGGCTGTTGCGGACCGCCACCGGGCCGTGTGGTGCGAACGCTTCGATATTCACGCCGCACGGCACCACGGAGGTGCGGGACTGGGCCCGGCCCATGCGAACCAGCTCGAAGACCTCGTCGGTGCTGGTGGCGGCCACCCAGTCGGCTTCGCGCGCAATCCGGCCCTCGATGTTGATTCGGCAGTCCGGGCTGGTGTCATCGCTTCCCTGATGCAGTTTCTTGGTCAGACCCAGCGCATGGAACGTTTGCACAGTCGGTATCGAGTGCGCGCGCGCGGCGCGCTGGGTGGCCACGCCCGACATCCAGAAGTGTGCGTGGGCCACATCGGGTGCGTCGGCGAGCCATTGGCCTTCCAGGAAATGCGCGAAGCCGTACATGTATTGCAGCAATTGGTCTTTGGGTAGCGAGCGGGCTGGGCCGGCGGGAACGTGCACCACCGAATACCCGTCCGGAGTCTCAACGGAGTGGGGAAGCCCCGGACCGTCGCGGCGGGTGTACACCACGACGTCGTGACCACGCCGCGCCAACGCCGCGGACAGTTCGGCGACATGGACGTTTTGTCCGCCGGCATCCACGCCGCCCAGGTGTGCCAGTGGGCTGGCGTGCTCGGAGATCATCGCGATCCTCATGCGGGCACCTTTCTTCCGTTGCACTGTTCCTCGATCAATTGGTCCCATTCGGCGAGGAAGCGTCCGAGACCGAAGTGGGCAGTGGCGAATTCGCGTGCCGACTTGCCGGCCGCCACCGCCTTCGCCTGGTCGTCGAGGAAGTCCCGCAGCCCGTCACCCAGCGTCGCCGGGTCCGGACTGACAACCCCTGCCTCGGAAGGGATTACGAAAGGAGCCATCGTTGTTCCGACGGCTACGATCGGCATCCCCAGCAGCATCGCCTCGATCAGGGACAGCCCAAGCGAGGTCCAGCGGGCGGTATGCAGGTAAACGCGATGGCGGGCGATCTGGTGCCACAGTCGGGGAGGGGCGACGTCGCCGCGGCCGGTGACCGCACCACGGTTGACGCACACGCCGTCGGTGCCGATGCCCCACACGTCGATCCGGGCGTACCTCGACAGCGGCTCCAACAGGTCGGCGCCGACCACGCGGCCGCGCCGCGCCGGCTCGTTGATCATGGTGGCCGCCCGTGGCACGGCGCCGGTGTACAACAGGCCGGGATCGGCAACGCCGTGATTGATTACCCGGGTCGGAGCGCGACCGTTGTCCCACATCAACCGGTTGAAGTCGGTGACGTGCACCAGGGGAATGTCGTTGCGATCGGCGATGACATGCCGGGTCGCGGCTGCGCTTGCGCGTGGCGTGTTGTGCTCGACGTAGATCGCCGGCAGGTCGGATCCGGGGCGGCGGCCCGTCCAGCGCGCGACGAGTTCGGCCTCCTGCGGGCGTTGCAGCACCACGAGGTCGATGTCTTCGCCCGCCAGCTCCTCGAGCGCGATTTCGCGCGCGTTGGGCCACGACCGCCCGGCCAGCCCGATGCCGTCCGCTCCGCGATCGGCGGCCACTGGAATCAAATACCGGTGCCGGCCCGCGACGAAGGCCTGCGCCCACGATCCGTGCACGTGCCACACCAGAACGCGCTTTGCTCCGCCGGCTTCCAACATGGCGAGCCAGATACCCGAGGACTTCTCCGATAAACAGCCTGATGCCAGCTTATTTCAGCCGCAGTAGGACCCCTCGATGCGGGCAGCGGGCCAATCAGCGCTGCTATGCAAGCGATTTGGTCGAGAAGGCGGCGCTATCCCCGGTGGCGGCGGAGTCGCGCGTACTGTCCACGATGCGAACCCGCACGGACAGGTGACGAACGCCGGCGGACAGAGAACCGGTTTGCCCGCGGGCAACGTCTTGGGCGGCCGAAGGGAGACTCTTTGCTCACGCGCTCATCGGCAGCGAGGATCCCGACGCGCTATGGCCCTTAGCCACTCGCCGAATCAGCATGCGGGTCGCCTTGTCCAGGATTTCCTGCGCGACGTCTGGCTTACGGGCACGCTCGGCGCGACGCGTCGCCGCGGCGATGGTCAGACCTTGCTCGTAACCGGTGACGACTCGCGGGTCGACATAA
>DASTKA010000851.1:0-3096 GCA_035716165.1 Mycobacterium sp.
CGGGGACGACGCCTGATGCCGCCGGTCATGACCACGGTGATCCCGCCGACGACCGCGAACCAGAAGAAGACGCCGATGAGCAACGACCCCTGGTCCACGCCGACATGACCGAAGTTGCCCAGCTGGCCGCTGCCGGCGTAGGCGAGCAAGGACATCACCAACGCCCCGGTGACGGCGGCGACCAGCAGCTTGGCCGTGGCCGCGAGCAGCGGCAGCGCGCGCCGGGCGCATTGCTGACCGACCGCCACACCCGACGACGCGCCGATGATGAGCAGCGCGACCCAGACCGGTCCCAACGGCGGCCTGGGAACCGCCGCCAGCACCGGCACGGCCGGGATGTCGCCGCCGAACACGGTGAATGAACTGAAGGTCGCGAATCCGATGTGCGCGCTGGAACCGACGGCCATCGCCGCGGTGCCCACAATCACGTTGGGCGCGTAGAGCATTGACAGCAGGGTGAGGCTGAATTCGCCGAAGATCGAATCGGTGATGCCGTAGAGCTCTTGCATGGTGGACCAGTGCACGACCAGCGACCCGGCCGTCGCCAGGCCCGACAACCCGAGCAACGCCAACACGCCGGCCGAAGCGGCGCGCAGGGAATCGTCCAGCCAGAACGGCAGCGACGACGCCGCCAGCGCGCGCCGTCCCACCCGGGTCCACACACCGACCCCGGCGCCGGCGGCGTGAACCGCGAGCACGCTGAGGAACGCGCGCAGCGCGCTGGGTGTCTGCAGCTCGGTGATCACCGACGACGCGTCGTGAATGACCGCCAGCGCGATCGCCGTCATCAACAAGGGACCGCCCAGCGCCGACGCGATCACCCAGCGAATCACGAGCCACGACGAGTAGGGCGTGGTGGCGCGCGCCGTGCTGCGCGCGGTGGCCCAGACCATCAGAAGGACGGGGAGCAGCGGCATCACACCCAGTTCGCGGCCGCCGATCGAGACCGGTACCTGGTGCACGCCCAGCCACATGCTGGCGATGGCGCCCAGCGCGCCCGTCATGTCGCTGTTGGCGATCAGCAACTGGATCAGCGTGACCGCGGCGATGACGACCAGCGCCACCACCGCCGGGGCGAACGCGACCCTGACAAGGTCACGCGCCTGCCGAGCGCCTGCTGCCCGGTTGTCCTCCACGCGTGTCACTCTGGGGCACGTCCCCGACTAGGCGCGACAGCGCACGATTAGGAGGGCGCTGGCCCAGACGGAGACGACGGCGATTGCTGCTCGTGGCCGAAATGTTGGCCACCACCCTGCTCGGACAGGTTCGTTGTCGGCGAACCAGCATCCGATCCGCCGGCGTTGGGCGGCGGGCTGAAGCTGGGGAATCCGGTGGGCGGCGTGGACGGGCCGTGCTGCTGCGCGGACGAGTGCGCTCCCGACTGCTGCGAAGGCTGGGCACCGAAGCCGCCGCTCGGAACGCCGCTCTGCGTGGGCGCCCCGCTCGGCGAATAGCCGCCGTACTGCGAGCCGTATCCCTGCGGCGACTGCTGCGGGCCGGTGTGCTGTTGGCCGCCCGGCTGCTGGCCGTAGTAGGGCTGTTGACCGTACTGGCCGTATTGCCCGTACTGGCCATACTGCGAATACGGGTCGTACTTGGGCCGCGGCGCCGGGGCGGTGATCACCCCGGATTCCAACAGGACCACGACGACGGCGGCGATCGCCTGCAGCACGACGGCCGCCACCAGCGGCCACATCGCCCAGCCGATCGAGAAACCGGCGGGCAGGTTGATCGTCTCGGTGATGGCGAGCAAGGCACCCAGAACGGCGATGACCGCGACGATTCCCGCATAGTTCCTGGCCTTCGGCAGCAGGCTGAGCCCGGCGAGCAGCGCGGCCAGCACGGCAACCACGACCGCGGTGCCGGCGTCGCCGGCGCGCCCACCGATACCCGGGCCGAGGTCCGCGCCGATGGTGAAGGTGGGGCCGAAGTTCAGGAGGTAGGCCGCCAAGCCCAAGACCACCACCGCGATGTTCAGGTACAGCGGGAGCTTGGTCGTCCCGTCGTCGTCTTTGGCGAACGACGGTGTGGCTCCTTGGTAGGTGCCGCCGGGTTGCGCCGGTGGATAGCCCGGGCTTCCGGGAGAGTAGGTCATGGCTCCTCCTGTTGCTTCCAGTGCCTTGAACTGCCTGGCGGTCGCCACGGTTGCAGTGCAACGCTGTGCTTCCAGGCGCCTCGCTGCGTTAGCGACGCGGTCGATCACCCACGCTAGCGCACGTGCGGCAACCCGTGCCGCTGCCACTGGCTTGGACGGGGACGCCCGCCCCGGCGGCGCGGCGAAATGCTCGCGAGACGGTCCGTGTCATGACGGCTTGCTCAGCAGAGGTAGAACACGTTCTAATTCTCTGCATGGAATACGGGCTTGTGCTTTTCACCAGCGATCGTGGCATCTCTCCGGCGAGGGCCGCGAAGCTCGCCGACGATCACGGCTTTCACACCTTCTACGTGCCAGAACACACTCACATCCCGGTGAAGCGCGAGGCAGCTCACCCGACCACCGGGGACGAATCGCTGCCGGACGATCGCTACATGCGGACACTAGACCCCTGGGTGAGTCTGGGCGCGGCGTGCGCGGTCACCTCGCGGGTGCGGCTGTCCACCGCGGTGGCCCTCCCGGTCGAACACGACCCGATCACGTTGGCGAAAAGCATCGCGACCCTCGACCACCTGTCCGGCGGACGGGTGAGCCTGGGCGTCGGGTTCGGCTGGAACACCGACGAACTCGCCGACCACGGCGTGCCGCCGGGCCGGCGCCGCACCATGCTGCGCGAATACATCGAAGCGATGCGGGAATTGTGGACCAAAGAGGAAGCCAGCTACGACGGCGAATTCGTCAAGTTCGGCCCCAGCTGGGCCTGGCCCAAGCCCGTGCAGCCGCACATCCCCGTGCTGGTGGGCGCCGCCGGTACCGAGAAGAACTTCAAGTGGATCGCGCGCAGCGCGGACGGCTGGATCACCACTCCGCGCGACTTCGACATCGACGAACCGGTGAAGCTGCTGCAGGACACCTGGGCGGCGGCGGGGCGCGACGGCGCTCCGCAGATCGTGGCGCTGGACTTCAAGCCGGTGCCCGAGAAGCTGGCCAAGTGGGCCGAG
>DASTKA010000852.1:0-2105 GCA_035716165.1 Mycobacterium sp.
GCCAAGAGGGAAAGATTTTGATGGAAGCGATGTCGTCATTCAAGGTCGCTGATTTCGCACCCGCTCAGGTCGGTTATCAACCACCCATGCCGGAGGCTCCCGACCCTGAGTCCCTGCCGTGGGTCGCGCCGCACCTGGCTGAATCCGATGAGGGCGTCCAGGGGCGGTGGGCGAGCCTGCGCTTGTTCGAGCGCCGGGTCATCGACACCGGGGTCACTCCGCCCGCTCGGGCACCGATGTGGTGGCGACCCGCCGGGCAGGTTCCCGACGATCCGGTACTGACCGCCAGCCTGGTGGCTTACCTGTCTGCGGTGACGTTGACCGAGCCTGCATATGCTGCGCGCGGTGGCGTCGGGGCATCGGCCCAGCGAGACCATTCGGTCTGGTTCCACGGCCCGGCGTCGTTGTCGGACTGGCTTCTTTATGACCGGTCTTCGCCCAGTAGCGCTGGTTCGCTGGCGTTGGCGAACGGGACGATGTTCAACCGCGACGGCGAACTGGTGTGCACGGTAAAGCAAGAGATGTATTTCCCGAAAAGCGCTGCGCCGCAGACTGGTTCGTCACAGTGACGTATCATCGGCGATGGGCCGGGGGGAGGGCAGGGCGGGTCGCCGCGTCTGGGTGTGACGAACATCAACCGCCGACAGTGACGCACGTCATAGATTCGCCGGGGTCAGTCAGGGAATCCTAGCCTTTCGTTTGAGTATCTATTCAATGGCTGGGAGCGACATGGCCAACCTGGAATTTGCCTACGACCTGACCCTGGACGAGGCGCGCAGGCGCAGCGCTGTGCTCGAAGCGATCGGGGACGACTGGGACCCCGTCGCCGTGCTCGCCGAGGAGGAGAAGGCCTACGACATGCTGTACTCCGACCTGGACGAGGAGCAGCAGCGCGTCTACGACGAATTGGTCCGCGCAGGAGTGCTGCCAGAACGGACGATCGCTCGTGTTGCCGATTGATCCGACCGCCGACCGCGGCCGCCGCGCATGGCTGCCATGCCCGAACTGTGATCACCGCGCCAAGTGCGGTGATTGCCGGAGCAGCCGCAACTGCGATACGCACTGGCAATACATGCTGAGTAACCAGGGCACGCTGGTGCACATGCAATGCTCGGATTGCGGCCATCTTTGGTCGACCGACACGCATCGCCGTACGCGCTCCGCGCGGTGGGGCCGCAGGCCGAACTGATTCCGGCCGGCCTCGTATTCGAATGCCCCTGCGCTGCAGGGTCTTTCGTCACAGTGACGTATTGATGGCGATAGACGGGGAGCGGGGGATGCGGTGCCGGGGGCGTACGCATGCCCCTAATACACCCGCGGCCGCGCTATTTCCGTATCTGCCGTCTCGTCGTCATTGGATTGGCCAAGGCCGGCGTGCTTGATGACCGCCCGGGCAACGTTTGGGCGATGACCGTGGGCCGGTCGCGGGAATACCGAAAGTGCGCGCGGTGCAGCGCCATTCGTCACAGTGACGTATTGATGTCGGTATCGGTCGGGAATCCGGAAGCGGTGAACGCCGGTGCGGTTGACCCACCCGACGCGCCTCGGCCTCGTCGGCAACGCGGTCATTGGCCTGTCGGCGTTGCCGACGGGCGAGCCTGTGGGTGCCAAGCCACGGCGGCGATGGCCGAAAGATGGGCGTGCCAGCGAGTGGCCTGGTCCAGCATGTGCCGATAAGCGACATTATGTTAAGTAACTCGGGACGGAATGCCCTGCTCAACGGGTGGTCGGCAACGCCCTTGCCAGATGCGATGCTAAGACACGCATCCGACGCCATGGAAGGACTACCGCCGGAAATGAGTCCGATTGCCGAATTCGACTTCATCATCGTGGGAGCAGGTAGCGCGGGCTGCCTGCTCGCCAACCGGCTCAGTGCCAACCCCGATCACCGCGTGCTCTTGATTGAGGCCGGCGGCAAGGATGACTGGTTCTGGATCAAGGTGCCGGTGGGCTATCTGTACACGATCGCCAACCCCCGCACCGACTGGTGCTTCACCACCGAGCCCGACCCCGGCCTGGCCGGCCGCAGCATTCACTACGCGCGGGGCCGGGTGATCGGCGGCTGCTCGTCGATCAACGCGATGATCCACATGCGCGGACAGGCA
>DASTKA010000853.1:0-4775 GCA_035716165.1 Mycobacterium sp.
GGCAAAGTACAGGCTTTTCACCGCTACGCGACTGCCGGTGGGGGCAGCGAGATCACCCTCGATGTGCCGTGGCGGCGGCGCAGCGCCCCCAACGGGCTGGACGAGCGGCTGAGTGTCGACATGATCATGGCCGGCAAAGAGACTGGGGCGCAGCGGGTATCGCTTGCCTTCGCCGCGTTTCCCGAGATTTTCGACGACAAGAACCGGGGCTGGACCCAGCGCGTCTTCTACCGGTTGATTCATGTGCTCGACCCGCTGATCGCCCTCGAGTCGTTGTACCGGTACGTGCGCAAGTGGTATGCGCTTGACGCCCGGCGCTACGCGTTGATCTCGATGACGCAGATCATCCCGCTATTGTTCGTGCTGTTGTCGCTGGAGTTCATGCCACGCCGGCGACACCTCTGAATGCGCCGCGTCATCGACGCGTAGCTCCGGACAGCCCAAGCCCGCGGGCAGGTGGTGGGTCGCCACGACCACCGTGCGCCGCGGTGGAATCAACCGCGAGTCGGGCGCCAACAGGTCACGCAGGACCTGTTCGGCGTCGCTGACATCGAGGTGTTCGGTAGGTTCGTCGAGCAGCACGGTCCGCGCAGGGGAGATCACCGCGCGGGCCAAGAGCAGCCTCCTGCGCTGGCCGGCCGAAAGAGCCTGCGCGCCACCGGTGAGCACCGTCGACAAGTCTTCAGGCAGGCCGGCGAGCCAGGCGCCGAGGCCCACGGCTTCCAGTGCTGCCCTCAGTTCGTCGTCGCGGCAGTCTCCGCGCGCGACCAACAGGTTGTCGCGGATGGTGGTGGCAAAGATGTGGGCGTCCTCGGCGAAAAACCCTATGGCGCTGCGTAAATCGGCCTCGTGGAATTCGTTAAGGGCGATTCCGTCCAGTGCGACCTGCCCGTCCAGCGGCGGCAGCAGGCCGGCGAGCGTCATCAACAGGGTCGTTTTCCCGGAGCCGCTGGCGCCGGTGACGGCCAGCCGAGCACCAGGGGGGAGGTCGACCTGGATGCGGGTTGAGCGTGCGACGCCGTCGTGACCGTAAAGCACATCGGCGGTCAACCGCCCGGCGCCGACCGGCGCCGGTACGCTCGCCGTTGACTTTTCGGGCCCGGGCGGGGTGAGTTCGAGCAGTCGCCGGGCGGCGATCCGTGACCGCGTCAACTGGATGGCGGCGGCCGGTAACGGCGTCATCGCCTCGAACGCGGACAGCGGGAGCAGCATCAGCACGGCCAGCGTGGTGGGCGCCACCGCGTGTGCCAACCCGATCCCGCACACGACCGCGCCCAGCACGCTGGCCCCGATCGCCGCGGTGGGCATCGCCTCGGCGATGGCGGCCGGTTTGGCGGCGGCGTCCACGGCGTCACTCCAAGCGCGTTGACGGCGTTGCGATTCGGCGATGACCTCGGGAAGCAGGCCGGCAACCCGAAGCTCGAGGGCGTGTTCGAGAGCGATCATCGCCGCCGTATCGCGTTCGGAATGCTGCTGGCGCGCTACATCTTCCTGGGTTGCGGCGGCCCGGCCCGCAAGACGGGGAGCGAGAAACCCGGCGATCAGCAGGCAGATGGCCAGCACGACGGCCGCCGACGGCGAAATCGCCGCGACGACAGCGGTCGCCGCCAACGCCAGCACCACCGCGACGCCGATTGGCACCAGGGCACGAACCAGGACGTTGGCCAGTTCGTCGACGTCTGCGCCCACCCGGGCCACCAGTTCACCGCTGTGCAGCCGGACGGCGGCCGCCGCCGGTCCGCGCGCCAGCCGTTGATAGATCTGCACCCGCGCGGTGCCGGCCGCGCGCATGGCCGTGTCGTGGGTGGCCAGTCGTTCGCAGTAATGCAGCACGCCCCGCGAAATCGCGAACGTGCGCACCGCGACCGCCGCGACAGACAGGTCGAGCACGGGCGGCATCTGCCACGCGCGCGTGATCAGCCATGCCGATACACCGGCCAGGGCCAGCGCGCTGCCCAGCGAGAGCACCCCGAGGGCAATTGCCGCCAGGACACGCGGCAACCGCGGGCGCAGCAGTGTCAAAGCGTCGACGAGCGGATCAGGCCGGGGCACAACGCACCTCCCGGTCGGCGACCACCTCGACGATCTGGTCGCCGATGGCCAGAACCGGCGCGCGGTGGCCCACAACGATCACGGTCGCACCGGTCCGGGCTCGCTCGACGATGGCCCGCAAAACGCGTTCCTCGGTATGGGCGTCCAGGTGCGCGGTCGGCTCGTCGAGCAACAGCACGCGGGCCGTCGAGCCGAGAGCGCGGGCCAGACCCAGCCGTTGTCGTTGGCCCAGCGACAAACCGACACCGCCCCGCCCGAGCATGGTACTGCCTCCATCGGGCAACTCGGCCAACACCGCGTCGAATCCGGAATCAGCACAAGCCGTTTCGACGTTGTGCAGGTTCCCGAGCAGTGACAGATTGTCGTCAACGCTGCCCGGCACGAGCACCGGGCGTTGCGGTAGCCAGGCCAGTTGCGCCCACCACCCGGCCGGCTCCAGGTCAGCGACGTCGACGCCGTTCACGGTAACCCTCCCCGAGGTGGGCGCGCCGATCCCGGCGATCGCCTGCAGGGCGGTGCTCTTGCCGGCGCCGTTGCGCCCGGTGAGCACCGTCACCGAGCCGGGTTCGATCACCGCGCTCAGATCGCTTGGCGCCCGGCCGTCGCGGCCCGCCACGGTCAGATGTTCGAGGCGAATCCGCGCGCCGCGGGCAACCACCGTCTGCGTCCGGGCTCTCGACGCGGTCGGCTCGCCGATGAGGTCGAACGCCGCACCGGCGGCGGTCCTGCCGTCTTGAGCGGCATGGAATTCCACGCCGATGCGGCGCAGGGGCCAATAGACGTCCGGCGCCAGCAACAGGACGGTCAGGCCAGTAGTCAGGGTCATCTCACCGAAAACCAGACGAAGCCCTATTCCGACGGCGATCAACGCCACTCCCAGCGTGGCGAGCAGCTCCAGCACCAGGGCCGACAAGAATGCGATCCGCAACGTCGCCATGGCCGAGTGGCGATGCGCGGCGGCCAGTTCCGCGATGCGGTGTTCCGGGCCCGAGCTGCGCCCCAGCGCCCGCAGGGTGGGGATACCGGCAATCAGGTCCAGCAGTCGGGCCTGGAGTGTCGTCATGGCGGCCAGCGCCGCCGCCGACCGATCAGCGGTGGCCAGCCCGATCAGCACCATGAAGATCGGTATCAGTGGCAGCGTGATCGCCACCACCGCTGCCGATTTCAGGTCGTAGGCCGCGATCACCGCCACGGTGGCCGGGGTCAGGATAGCGGCGAGCAGCAACGTCGGCAGGTAGCCGGTGAAGTAGGGGCGCAAACCATCCAGGCCACGAGTGACCACGACGGCGGCGCCGTCGCGTTGCGCGGCGAGCTCACCGGGTTGGCGGGCCGTCACCGCCGCAAGCACCTGGCCGGACAGGTCGGCGATGACCGCGCTGGCCCCGCGCTGCCCGAGCCGGGCTTGCAGCCAGTGCGTCACCGCACGAACTACCCAGAGCGCCAACAGGATTGACAGCGGAACCAGCCACACGCGCAGACTCCGGGCGGAGGGGTCGCCGACGACGCGGGCGACGATGTTCGCCAACACGATCGCCGACCCGATCGCGCAGCCGGAGATCAGCACACCGCAGGACACCACGGCGAACAGGTAGCGGCGCAGCGCCGACGAAGCCCGCCACAGTCTGGGGTCGAGCGGCGCCCTGCTGGTGCGGGCGGTACCGCTCAGGACGCGCGCCTTGCCAGACCGATGGGCGCCGGTATCCGGTCAGCTGAGATCCGTTGCCGGAAAATCCAATACGACCACGCTTGATAGATCACCGTCAGCGGGGCCATGAACGCCGTCACCCACGTCATGACCTTGAGGGTGTAGTGGGTGGAGGAGGCGTTGTAGATCGTCAGGTTCCATTGCCCGTTCAACGTCGAGGGCACCAGGTTCGGATACAACGAGCCGAAGAGCAGGATCACCACCGCCGCGACCACCAGCGCGACGCAGGCGAACGCCCACCCGTCGGACGCACGCCGCCACACCAACAGCACCGCCGCCAGTTGGGCCACCACCGCCACGGCCAGCACCAGCCAGGTCCAGCCCTTGCCATGCGCCAGTTGGGTCCAAAGCCCGAAAGCCGCAACAAGTCCGGTCACCGGTAACGACAGCCAGACGCCGAATCGGTACGCGTCGTCGCGGATGGCGCCGGAGGTTTTCAGTGCGACGAACGTCGCTCCGTAGAACATGAACAACCCGGCGGTGGCCAATCCGCCCAACAGCGTGTACGCGTTGAGCACATCGGTGATCGACAGGTGAATGTGGCCGTCGGCGCCCACCGGAAGCCCGCGCACCAGGATGGCGAACGCGACACCCCACAAGACGGCCGGCAGCCACGACCCGGCCGCGATGCCGACATCGGCCCAGCCGCGCCATTTCGTGTCGTCGATCTTTCCGCGCCATTCGATCGCGACGGCGCGCACGATCATGCCGAACAGGATCGCCAGCAGCGGCAGGTACAGCGTGGAGAACACGGTGGCGTACCACCCGGGGAAGGCGGCGAACATCGCTGCGCCACCGACAATCAGCCAGACCTCGTTGCCGTCCCACACCGGCCCGATGGTGTTGAGGGCCGTGCGGCGCAGCGGTTCGGCTTCGCCGATGCCGACGCGGGCGAACGGCTCCATCAACATGCCGACGCCGAAGTCGAAGCCCTCGAGGACGAAGAAACCTAAGAACAGCATCGCGATGATGCCGAACCACAACTCCTGCAGTCCCACCGTCTCAACTCCTTCCGGTG
>DASTKA010000854.1:0-4817 GCA_035716165.1 Mycobacterium sp.
AATTCTACGAAATCTTCGAAGCCGCAATGGATGCCCTCGGAATCGCCGACCGGCGGATGGTCGGTTCTTCGTTCGACCCCGACGACCGCGCTTTTCTTGATCATGCCCGGTTGATCGTCTTGGCGGGCGGCGATGTGCGGCTGGGTTGGGATACGTTCGAGAAAACCGGCATGAAAGATGTGATCTTGGACAGATACGCCAAAGGGGCGGTGCTAGTAGGAGTTTCGGCCGGGGCGATACAGCTCGGACGTTACGGAATCGTCGAGACACCGCAGGCCGAGGAGACGGAGTTGCTCGACGTATTCGATCTCGTCCCCCTGGTCATCGATGCGCACGACGAGCGAGCCGAGTGGGCGCGAATAGCGCGAGAAATCCAGAGGCTGAGAGGGTCAGCATGCGGCCTCGGCATCCCTTCTGGCGGTGGAGTAATCGCGCACACGGATGGCACTATCGAGGCCCTGCGCCATCCCGCGCACCGGTTCGTTTACGAGGACAATCGCGTGGTGCGCTCGACGTTGCCGCCACTGATCATCGAGTAGACGTGTTGCCGCGCCGTCGTGGCGTGCGATGCGCTGCCAACACGTCGGCATTGGCCAGCGATTGCGCCTGCGCGGCAAGCTTCGATGCCCTGTTGGCATACGCAATGGCGTCGGTGCCGTTCCCCGTTTCCGTGCCGTGGGCGGCTGCCAAGTGCCGTTTCGCTTCGTCGAGCCGCGCCTGGGCCTCAGAGCCGATGTTCGAGCGATACCTGGCGGCATAGTCGGAGATTTGACGCACTCGGGCATCCGCGGCGGACAACGCCTGCTGCACCGGATGATCGCCGCCGCCAACGTCTAGTTGCCCACCACTAGCGCTCGCCCGCCGCCGGCGGCGCGCGCGAAACAGCAGGAGCAACAACGCGATGACAAGCACGACCACGACGACGCCGATCGCGATCAGCGGCCAGACCGGCTTCGACGAGCTTGCCGGCGTTGACGGGCTCGTCGACTTGTCCAACCCGTCGGCCGCGGCGACCGCCACACCGCTCCAGTCTTTGGCGCCCAGTACGGGTTCAATCTGGGTGGTTCGCAGTTTGTTCGATTCGGCGGCTGTCAGGATCTGCGGCGGCACGCTGAACGCGTACGACTTGGCGTTCGTGGCCACCGCCAGCAGCGCGTCGTGGTCACCCAGCCCGCTCGCACTGCGTGTTCGGTCGGCCCAGTTGTCGGGCTTGAACCTGTTGAAGTTGTCGACGTAGGTCACCCACAACTGAATGTGGCGATCTCGGTTGAGCCGGTCGATGGCAGCGCTGACCGCTGCGCGGTCGGAAGCACTCAACACCCCAGAGCTGTCAGTGATGTGATCGGTGAGCTTGGACGGCGGTTGCGCCCCGGCGGGGGTTGCCCAGAGCAGCCCCGCCACGAGGATCGTCAAGACCACGCCGAACAGACGAACAACCCGCATACGGGTCAATCTAACCGTCTATCGGCGGGTTCGGGCACCAATGTCGCCCGCTCCGCATGACCGCCGTGCGTACTGGACACCCCTTGGGTTAAGCGCGTAACCTCTGTCGCGCGACGACAGCATTTCCGCAAGCGAAGGGCCATGAGGAACATTGAGTAACACCATCGCGGTCTTCAACCCGTCCAACGAGGAGCAGATCGCCGAGGTCCCCGATTCCGACCAGCCGACCGTCGACGCCGCGGTAGCCCGGGCGCGCGAGACCTTCGAGTCCGGTGTGTGGCGCAAGGCGCCCGCGTCGCACCGCGCGAACGTTCTCTTCCGCGCCGCGCGCATCATCGAGGAACGCACCGAAGAGCTCGCCGCGCTCGAAGCCCAGGACAACGGCATGAACACGACCGCCGCGCGTCACATCATCCCGGTGTCGGTGGACATGTTGAAGTACTACGCCGGCTGGGTCGGCAAGATCCACGGCGAGTCGGCCAATCTCGTATCCGACGGCCTGCTCGGCACCTGGGAGACCTACCACACCTTCACCCAGCTCGAGCCGGTCGGCGTCGTCGGCCTCATCATCCCTTGGAACGGGCCGTTTTTCGTCGCGATGCTCAAGGTCGCGCCCGCCCTCGCGGCGGGGTGCAGCGCGGTTCTCAAGCCCGCCGAGGAGACCCCGCTGACCGCGCTGAAGCTGGAGGAGATCTTCCGCGAGGCCGGGCTGCCCGACGGCGTCCTGAACGTCATCACCGGCTACGGCGAGACCACGGGCGCCGCGCTCACCGCGCACCCGGACGTCGACAAGATCTCGTTCACCGGGTCGACGGAGGTCGGCCGGCTGATCGTGAAGGCGGCCGCGGGCAACCTCAAGCGGCTGACGCTCGAGCTCGGCGGCAAGTCGCCGCTGATCATGTTCGACGACGCCAACCTCGACAAGGCCATCATGGGGGCGGGCATGGGCCTGCTCGCCGGCTCGGGGCAGAACTGTTCGTGCACCGCGCGCATCTACGTCCAGCGCGGCATCTACGACAAGGTGGTCGAAGGCCTCGCCGGGTTCGCTCAGATGTTGCCGATGGGCGGCAGTGACGATCCCGATTCGGTGCTGGGGCCGCTCATCAGCGACAAGCAACGCAAACGCGTGGAAGGCATCGTCAACGACGGTGTGGCCGGCGGCGCGAAGGTGATCACCGGGGGCAAGCCGATGGACCGCAAGGGCTATTTCTACGAGGCGACGATCATCACCAACACCACTCCCGACATGCGGCTCATCAAAGAGGAGATCTTCGGGCCGGTGGGCTGTGTGATCCCGTTCGACGACGAGGACGAGGTGATCGCCGCCGCAAACGACACGCACTACGGCCTGGCCGGTTCGATCTGGACCGAGAACCTCTCGCGCGCCCATCGCGTCGTGAACGAGCTTCGCGCGGGCCAGATTTGGGTCAATTCCTCGCTCGCGGCGGACCCCTCGATGCCGATCAGCGGTCACAAGCAGTCGGGTTGGGGCGGCGAGCGCGGCCGCAAGGGCATCGAGGCCTACTTCAACACCAAGGCCGTCTACATCGGTCTCTGAACCACCGACCGAAAAGATCGCGCCGAGGGAAACTCTGGGCTACGCCGGCGTGCGCTGGCATGGTAACGACTCGTGCGGGTGTGGCTGAGTGGCTAGGCAGCGGCCTGCAAAGCCGTACACACGGGTTCAAATCCCGTCACTCGCTCCAAGGTAGAACCATCGGCCGGCGCGGCGCTCGAAGCGGCTGCGCTCATGCAAGCTGCCCGCGCGGCCCGCGGACTGGTAGCGAGCCGTGAATTCCACTTCACCGGAATCGTCGTCCGGTCCTCCCGCAACGATGTCGCTCACCTCCAAGCCGGTCCACCTGATGCTGGGATCAACGGCAACCTCGGCCGGTCGCGTGCGCGGGTGCCACGTGCGGAACAGGTAGTCGGCGTCGCCGCAAGCGAATGCCGAGTACCTCGAGCGCATCAACGCATCGGCCGTTCGGGCCTGCTGCTCACCTCGGTGCAAGGGGCCGCAACAAACGCCATAGTTCTCGTCGCTGCCGCAGGGACACGGTTCGTCCATACCGAAACCCTGACACAGCCTTACGGTGACTCCCCCGGCGGCGCGGCGCCAGCGGCATCCTGCAGGACCTGCTGCAACTTGTCGAGCGGATCGCCCCCGCCCGGGTCGAGCCGACGTGGCGGGATCTCGCGGCCATCGGGTGCGACGGTGGCCAGCGGCGGCGGTGGGGGCGGCGGGGGTGCCGCCGGTGGGGGCGGTGGGGGCGGTGTCGCTTCCGGCGGGGCACCATTTCTCTTCGCCGCCAACCTGTTTGCGGCGTCGTCTCGGATGGCGCGCCGTTGTGGGTCCGGGTCGGTGTTGCCGGCGAAACAAGCGTGCGGCGCGCCCTCGACGACGGCCAGCGCGCTCGCGTAACGCTCGTCGGCGCGCACGCGGTCACCCGCCGCCGCGGCCCGGTCGCCCTGAGTTTCGCGGACCAGCTCGAGATTCACTCGCACAGGGCACGAGCTGGCGGCGTCGAGGCGCGCAAGCGCGGCGGAGAACTGCGCATCGGCATCCTCGAGGCGGCCCTCGAGCACGGCGGCTGTGCCCGCGGCAAAAGGAGCCTTCGCCGGTTCCACCAGGTTGGCCACCCCGAGAATCTCCGCATTGGCTTGCACTGCGCTTCCGTCGCCACGGGCGAACGACGAAACGGCCGAATCTCCGGCCACGACAACGGAGATGAGTTTGACGGCGATCAACAGCGCAAGGACGCTCAGGGGGGCCGAGTAGATGAGGAGCCGCCGTCGTAGCCGCAATCGCGCCGGTCTGGGCGTCATGATGCCAAGTCCCGTCGGGCGATGCGGCCGCGCCGAAACTCTCGGACCGACAGGTAGATTTCGCCGAGCAGCAGGCCCGCCGCAAGCAGCGCGATCAACCAGTACAACTCGCTCCGGTCGGCCTCGACTCGGCGCGGTGTGTCGGGCAAGGCAACCCGGAAGGGCTGACCGAGATCTCGGTGTACGTAGGGCACATCGAGTTGCCCTGCGATCCGGCGTAATTCAGGCTCATCGATCGCGTCGCTGCGGCCGTAACCCAGGACCGCTCCCCCGGCAACCGATCCCGACGTCAGGTTGAAGTCGCCCTGCGGCGAATGCGATCCCGGCGCACCGGAGCCGAAGTAGAGCACCACGTTCCGCGAACCCGGATATTGCTGCGCCGCCTGAATCAGCTGGTATCGCAGCAGATTGTCCGCCGCTCCCGCGTTCACGTCGGGACCTGCGTTTGGCGAGCCGAGTGCCGCGATGGTTGGACGCAGACTCCAAACATCATCGGACAGCGGCCAATCGAGGGAGGCCTTCGAGGCGAAGGTGATGAGCGCGAACCG
>DASTKA010000855.1:0-3987 GCA_035716165.1 Mycobacterium sp.
ACCCCGTCTTCCTGCTCGAAGAACACGTCGTCGGCCGACCACGCGATGAGCGTCGGCTTGTCGAAGTCGTACAGCCGGGCGGCCACCGTCGTTGTCACCTCGGTCCGCATCGACAGCGTGAACTGCCGCAGGTCTTCGGCGACCGCCGGGAGCGCGAGCGCCGGGCGCACCCACACCTCGGTGAGGTCATCGATGTTGCTGTGTGCCAGGCCGTTGAACGCGCGGGCGCGCACCGCCGGCGCGCGCACCGCCTGAATCGCGATGCGGAACAACGTCTTCGACTTGGCGGCCAGGAGCAGAGGCCGCAAAATCGGCGGCGGAAAATGCTCGAAGGCGTCGCAACTCGTGAGCACCAGTGCGCCCAGCCGCTCGCGATGATGCACGGCCACCAGTTGCGTGACGACGCCGCCGGTGTCGTTGCCTACCAGCACCACGTCCCGCAGGTCGAGCGCATCGAGAACCTCGGCGACCATCCCGGCGACACCGGTGATGGTCTGGTCGGCGCCGCGGCGCAGTGGCTCCGGGTGCGCGCCCAACGGCCAGGTCGGGGCGATGCAGCGCAATCCACGGGCGGCCAGGCGTTCACTGACCTGGTGCCACAATTGGCCGCCCATCATGTATCCGTGCACGAAGACCACTGGCCTGCCGTTTTCGGGTCCGGCTGCTTCGTAATGGATGGTTCCGGCACTAATGTCGATCGTCGACATAGCAAACTCCTACTTCAGAGATACACTTACAAACAGGCTGTCTGTTCGTAAGTTACCAACAGGCTGTATGGAAAGCAAGAGACGCACCCAGGAAGAGCGCTCCGCGGCCACCCGCGACGCGCTGATCGCGGCTGCCCGCAAGCTATGGGGGTCGCGGGGTTACGCCGAAGTGGGGACGCCGGAGATCGCCACGGCAGCCGGGGTCACCCGGGGCGCGATGTATCACCAATTCGCCGACAAGGCAGCGTTATTCCGCGAGGTGGTCGAGGTCGTCGAGCAGGATGTGATGGCGCGGATGGCGGTCGTGGTGGCCGAGTCCGGCGCCGCCACGCCGACGGAAGCGGTCCGGGCCGCGGTCGACGCGTGGCTCGACGTGTCCGGGGATCCCGAAGTGCGCCAGCTGATCCTGCTGGATGCGCCGAGCGTGCTCGGCTGGGCCGAATTCCGCGATGTCGCCCAGCGGTACAGCCTCGGCATGACCGAGCAGATGCTCACCGAGGCGATCCGGGCCGGCGAACTGGCCGAGCAACCGGTGCGGCCGTTGGCGCACGTGCTGATAGGCGCGCTCGACGAGGCGGCCATGGTCATCGCGACCGCCGACGACCCGCAACGGACCCGCCGCGAAACCGGGCAGGTGCTGCACCGGCTGATCGACGCGATGTTCGACGCGCGGTGACGCCCGCGCGCAGTTTGCTGGGCTTCTGAATATCGAGCTGCGTCGGCGTCGATGGTGAGACGATATTCCTTGTGACGGAGGGCCGGGGCATGCCGGCGGAGAGCGAAAGTACCCGTAGCGAGCTTGGCGCATCAATCGACGAGCTGGTCGATCGCGCCGTGTCTGCAATCAATCGTGGTGACCCTACGACGGCGACGGCTTTGGCCGGTCAGGTACTTGCCATCGACCATGCGAATGCTGACGCCGAGGACTTGCTGGCGGCCGCGCCCGGTGGGGGAGGGGAGATCAGGCGGCTCACGATTCTGTTCGCAGACGTGGTCGATTCAACCGTGTTGTCGACCCGCGTGGAGCCGGAGGTTTATCGGCTGGTGGTCGGAGGCTACAGGGATATCGTTTCGCGAACGGTCGACAGCTATGAGGGCCACATAGGCTCCACCAAGGGCGACGGATTACTGGCGGTCTTCGGTCATCCGAATGCGCATGAGAACGACGCGAAACGGGCGGTGCACGCGGGACTGGACATTGCCCGCGGGGTAGCAAGGCTCAGCGAGCAGACCCACCGCCGGTTCGGGATCGATATCGCGGTGCGCGTCGGGGTGCACCGAGGGCTGGTGTACCTGGACACCGCGCAGGACGATGTGTACGGTTTGGCGGCGAACTTGGCCGCGCGCCTGTCGGGACTCGCAGCACCGAACTCTGTGGTGGTTTCCAATCCGGTTGCGGCATTGGTGCGCAACGACTTCGATCTCGAAGAGCAACCCGCCGCCCCGGTCAAGGGTGTGGCCGGATTGATCGATCATCACCGCGTCGACAGCGAACGCGTTGAGCGACCGTTGAGCGTCCATGGACCTTTGGTGGGCCGTCATCGCGAGCTGGCGGAGCTGAACACGCACTGGCGGCGCGCACGAGCCGGCGCGCTCAAAACTCCTGTGCTGTTCTTCTGCGGCGAACCTGGCGTCGGCAAGAGCCGGCTAGCGGCCGAAGCCACCGACCTGGTCAAGCCGTCGGGCGCGGTAGTTCTCGAGCTGGCCGGGTCTCCCTTACACACCCAGGTGGGCTTGCACCCGATCCGCGTCCTGCTGGAGCGGCGGTGCGGCATAACTCGTGTGACCGATCCGGTGGAGCGGCTGCGTCTTCTGCGAGCCGAAATAGTTACGCGCGGGCTAGATCCGAATACCGCGGTGCCGGCACTAGCACCGGTTCTGGGGGTCGGACCTGAATACGGCTACGAGCCGGTCGAGGCCGAGGGGCGCAGGTTGGAACAGTTGATCGGCACGGCGGTGTGCTCGTACTTGACTGGTTGCCTGAGCGATGCCCCTGCGCTACTCGTCGCCGAGGACGTGCAGTGGTTTGATCTGCCGACGCTGGAAGTGATCGAGGCCATGCTGGACACCGGCGAGGGTCAGCTGCTTGTCGTGATAACCAGTCGTGACGAAAAGTCGCTGCCGAACCATTGGCAGGTAGAACAATTCAACTTGGCGCCATTGACGGACGACGAGGCCGACGAGCTCATCGTCGCGCTAGACCCGACTGCAAGCGCCGAAGAGCGCGCGGAAGTGCGACGCCGTTGTGACGGGATGCCCTTCTACATCGAGCAGGTCGTGGCAGGACTGCATATGGCACCGTCGGACGGCACCCGTGTGCCTGACGCGCTGTACGAACCGCTTTTCGCACAGCTGCGCGCCGGCAACAACGTGGTGCCGGTGGTGGAGGCCGCCGCGGTCATCGGCCGCCACATCGAACGATCGCTGTTGAGCACGGTGGTGGACCTCGATGAGCAAGAGGTCGACGAAGTCATCGACCGCCTCACAGACGCGGGCGTGTTCGAGCGCACCGGAAACGCCGGCTGCCGTTTCCGCCATGAGCTGCTTCGCGAGGTCGCCGACGAACTCGCTCCCCCGAGCGTGCGGCGCAAACTGCACGCGAAGGTCGCCGAAGCCTTGGTCAACACCATGGCTGGTGACCCCGACTGGTCACTGGTTGCCTCTCATTACGAGAAGGGCGCCCGGCACGCCGATGCCGCGTCGGCCTACCAACGGGCGACGGCCGCTGCACGTCGCCGCGGCGCCCTCGCCGAAGCCCGCACCTACCTGACCCTCGCCCTCACTCAAGTCGAGCAATGCGCGCCCGGCCCGGACCGCGATCACCGCGAGATCGCACCGCGACTAGAACGCGGCTACCTCACTGCCACCGCTGAAGGTGCCCAAAGTCCGGTCGCGGCTTCAGACTTCGAGCGATGCTTGCAACTTGCGGGTACTGATCTGCGCGATGACGAGCTGTTCGCGACGCTGCCTGCGGTGGGCGCCTACTACCTCTGGCGTTCGGACCTGCGCCGGGTTGATTCGCTGTTACAGGCCGCACAGGCGGCGACCGAGCACGGGCGAGAATGGTTCCGGCCCGTCCTCGCCGGCTCGGCGGGCGTCGTGGCCTGGCTGCGCGGCGAATTCGACGCCGCGAGCGCATATTTCGAGCAGGCGACTGGTTTAGCTGGGGAATATGAGGAGCGGATCCAGGCCCTCTGGTTCGTCCCGCACGACCCGGTGGCCTTGGCACACGAACACCTGGCCTGGCACCGTATGGTGCAAGGGGATCTCGCCGGCGCCC
>DASTKA010000856.1:0-5736 GCA_035716165.1 Mycobacterium sp.
ACCCTCTATGACTCCGGCAACGACATGGGCGCGGCCGAGGCCGCGAACATGGCCAAATACGCTGCGGCCGAAGCGGCCACGCGGTCGGTGGATCAGGCGGTGCAGTCGCTGGGCGGCAACGGCCTGACCAAGGAGTACGGCCTGGCCGCCATGCTGACCTCGGCGCGGCTCGGCCGCATCGCCCCGGTCAGCCGCGAGATGGTGCTGAACTTCGTCGCGCAGACATCGCTGGGTCTGCCCCGAAGCTACTGATGGACGCGCTCGTCGAATACGCCGCGCCCGCCGACACCGGTGGGCCGTACGCGCGGCTGACCCTGAACTCACCGCACAACCGCAACGCGCTCTCCACCACCCTGGTCAACCAGTTGCACCAGGGCCTGCGCGACGCCTCGGCGGACCCGGCGGTGCGGGCGGTTGTCCTTGGCCATACCGGCGGCACCTTCTGTGCCGGTGCGGATCTGAGCGAGGGCGGCGGCAGCGATCCCAGTGGCGATCGCGAGGGCGGCGCAGCCGGGCGAAGCGGGTCGCCACCGTCGGCGTACGACATGGCGGTCGCGCGGGCCCGGGAGATGGCCGCCTTGATGCGAGCCATCGTCTCCTCGCCGCTGCCGGTGATCGCCGCCATCGACGGGCACGTCCGGGCGGGCGGATTCGGCCTGGTGGGTGCCTGCGATATCGCGGTCGCCGGCCCGCGCAGTACCTTCGCGCTGACCGAGGCCCGGATCGGCGTCGCGCCGGCGATCATCTCCTTGACGCTGCTACCGAAACTGTCGGCGCGGGCCGCGGCGCGCTACTACGTGACCGGTGAGACGTTCGACGCCGGCCAGGCGGCGGAGATCGGACTGATCACCATCGCCGCCGAGGACGTCGACGCCGCGGTCGACAAACTGGTCGCCGATGTCGGCCGCGGCTCGCCCCAGGGCCTCGCGGCGTCCAAGGCGCTGACCACGACCGCGGTGCTGGAGGGTTTCGATCGCGATGCCGAACGGCTCGCCGAGGAATCGGCCCGGCTCTTCGTGTCCGCCGAAGCCCGCGAAGGCATGCTGGCGTTCTTGGAGAAGCGCGCGCCCAACTGGGCGAGTTAGCCAGCCGAGAAGTTAGCCAGATGTCCAACAGCGGACCCGGCCGGACGGCCGGCGGTGCGGTGCGGGCCTGGGCCAGGTTGCAGTTTAGCCAATCCTCTTGCGGCAAAACCTGTACGTCGTAGGGTGTTGGGTGATGAGCAACTCAACGCAACGAGATGCGGAGGACACGCGCGGCGAGCCGTCGCGCGCGGCGGACACCGATCGCATCCAGATTGCGCAGTTACTTACGTACGCGGCCGAGCAGGGACGCCTGCAGCTCAAGGACTACGAAGACCGCCTGGCCAGGGCATACGCTGCGACGACGTACGAGGAACTGGATGAGCTGCGGGCCGATCTGCCGGGGGCGCCGGTCAACCCGCGCCGCGGCGGCAAGCCCAATCCGGCGCCATCGACGCTCCTGCTGGCTTTGATGAGCGGCTTCGAGCGGCGCGGCCGATGGAACGTCCCGAAGAAGCTCACCACCTTCACCCTGTGGGGCACCGGGGTGGTCGATCTGCGCTACGCAGACTTCACCTCAACCGAGGTCGACATTCATGCGATGTCGATCATGGGTGTCCAAAACATTTTGCTGCCGCCCGAGGTCAACGTCGAGGTGCACGGCCGCGGCGTGATGGGAAACTTCGATCACGCCGTCCTCGGGGAGGGCAGCCCCGGGGCGCCGACCGTGCACATTCGCGGCTTCTCGCTGTGGGGTGGGGTCGGCATCATCCGTAAAGCCCGCCGACCCCGCGGCTAGCAGAAGCCCTCAGTCGGGAATGTAGTCGAACGTGTCGGGGTTGGGCCCGGTGCGTCCGGACTCGCCCTTGTCCAGCGCCGAGATCGCGTCCATGTCGGAGCCGTCCAACTCGAAGTCGAACAGCTCGAAGTTGGCCTTGACCCGCTCGGGTGTCACCGACTTCGGGAAGACGATGTCGCCGCGCTGAATGTGCCAGCGCAGCACCACCTGCGCCGGTGATTTGTCACGCGCCTTGGCGATTCGGTTGATCACCGGATCGTCGAGCACCCTGCCCTGAGCGATGGGCGACCACGCCTCGGTGGCGATGCCATGCTCGCGTCCGTACGCCCGGACCTCGTCGTTGGCGAAGTAGGGATGCACCTCGATCTGGTTGACCGACGGAAGGGTGTCGGTTTCATCGGCGAGCCGATCCAGGTGTGCGACTTGAAAATTGGAGACACCGATGCTGCGGGCGCGTCCGTCTCGCGCGAACTCTTCCAAAAGCTTCCACGTCGAGACGAAGTCGCCGTCGTAGAGCGTGGGCAGCGGCCAGTGGATGAGAAACAGGTCGACGTAGTCGGAATCCAGCGCCTTGAGGGTTTCATCGAATGCGCGGCGGGCATCGTCGGGCTTGTGGAATCCGTTGTTGAGCTTGCTGGTGATGAAGACATCGCCGCGGTCGACACCCGCGTCGCGAATGCCTTGCCCCACTTCCTTTTCGTTGCCGTACATCTCCGCCGTGTCGATGTGGCGGTAGCCGATCTCGAGCGCCGTCTTCACGGCCGCCGCGGTCTCGTCGGGCTTGATCTGAAACACCCCGAAACCGAGCTGCGGAATGCCGACACCGTCATTGAGTTCGACCGTTGGAACCTGGCTCATGCCTCTCCTCCTTCTCCGTCACCTGTACCCAGTCGAGGAGACACCAACCCCTTGACCGGCGTTGCGAAGCGGGCTCTCCGAGGACCTAACGGCGGCGCGACCGCAGGTAGTCGCCGACCACGGCCGCTCCCAATCCGTCGAGATCGGGCACCACGACCCGTCCCTCGACGCGTCGGGCGACCTGGTCGATGAACCGGGCCAGACCCGGGTCGCTGCCCAGCCGGAAGATGGTGACCTGGGCGCCCAGGCGCGCCATGTCGTCGAAGCCGCGCACGGTATGGGCGATGGTCCGCGGGTGCGGTGGGTAATCGAAAAAGACGGTCGAACCGCCGTCGCCGCCGAAGTCCTCCAGATGGGCGGTCGGCTCTCCGTCGGTCACCACCAGCACGACGGGCTGCGCGTTGGGATGCCGACGCAGATGGCGCCCGGCCAGCGCCAACGCGTGATGCAGGTTGGTGCCCTGCTCGTAGACCCCTTCCAGGCCGGTGAGCTCCGCGGCGGTCACGGTCCGGGCGTAGCGGCCAAAGGCGATGATCTGCAGGGCATCCGAACGAAATCGCGTGCACACCAGGTGGTTCAGCGCCAGCGCCGTCTGCTTCATGGGCAGCCACCGATTCTCCATCACCATGGAAAACGAGGTATCGACCAGCAGCGCGACCGCGGCCTGCGTCCGCGTCTCGGTCTCGGAGACCTCGACGTCGTCGACGGTGATGTTCAACCGCCCGTCCCGGGCGTCCAGAGTGGCGGTTCCCGATTGCCGCAGAACGGCGTTGGTCAACGTCCGGGAGATGTTCCACGGCTCGGTGTCACCGAACTGCCAGGGCCGAGTGGCGCCGGTCAGTTCGCCGGCCGCCCCCGCGCGTCGATGGTCACGCTCACCGCGGCGCCCCGAAAGCTGTTGTGCCACATCGCGTAGCGCCGTCTCGCCGAGCCGGCGCATAGCTTTCGGCGACAGCCGCCACTGCCCGTCGGACCCGCGGTCCAGGAAGCCCTGATTGACCAGCGCGCGTTCCAATTCGGCAAGTGTGCGGGCGTCGATGGCCGCCTCGTCACCGAGCTGGCGGGCGAGCGCGTCGAGGTCGACGTCGTCCATGGTCGCACCCGGATAGCTCTGCGAAAGCTGCTCGGCCAGTTGCTCGAGCTCGGCGATGTCGGACAGCGCCTGGGTGCCCTCGCCCATCCCGAACGGGTTGTCACCAGAGAACTGTTCGGACCCGCTCCAGTCCTCGCCGGGCCGCGCCGCCTGCAGGTGCGCATCAAGCCGGTTCAGCGCCTGCATCAGCGAGGGCGAGCCAAAAGCCTGCTGCGCCAAGGCATCCAGTTCCGCACGCTGCTCGGCGCTCAGACTGTTGCGGAACCGCTGTGCGGCGGCGGCGCGCTTGGCCAGGGAGTCCAGCAACTCATCGACGTTGCGCGGGTTCTCCGGGAAGAACTCGCCGTGCTTGTCCATGAAGTCTTCGAAATCTTCCTGCGTGTCCTCGCCGCGGGCGTGCTTGTCCAGCAGCTCGTTGAGGTCGTCGACCATCTCGTTGACCCGCTGACGATCCTCGTCGGTGGCGCCCTCCAGCGCCTGCTTCATGCCCGCGAAGCGTTGGTCCAACATCTCGCGGCCGAGGAGATCCTTGATCTGCTCGTACTTTTGGCGGGCCTCGCCGCTGCGCCAGTTGTAGTCGGAGAGTTCTTGGACGGCCTTGGCCGGCGACGACGGCAGCGCGTCCAGCTGCAGTTCGCCGAAGCGGGCGTCGTCGTCGAGCGCACGGGCCAGCTCCTTGCGCTCGGCCAGCACCGCCTCGTCCAGCAGCTTCTTGATCTCCTGCAGGGTTCCGTCTAAGTTATTGCGCCGCAACAAATCCCGTCGTCGCCTGTTGGCCTCGGCGGCCAGCCTGTCTGCACCGGGCAGGTTCTTGGTGCCGCGGCGCAGCAGCTCGGACAGCGCACGGCGCGGCGACGTGCCGGCCATGACATCCTGGCCGATCTGTTCGAGCGCCTCCCGCAGATCCACCGGCGGGGCCAGCGGGTCGGGCCCGCCGGTGTACGCCGAGTACCGCGAGGAATGGCCTCGTGACGATCGCGAACGCGGCGAAGCCGGGCGCTGCGGGTCGTCACCATCGAACCTAGCCATAGACGGTTTGACCCTCCCCCGATACCTTGTCGATGCGCTTGGCCAAATACAGGGCCTCCAGCGCCAGTTCCAACGCCGCGGCGCGCTCGCCTTCCGACTGCGCACCGACCTTGGCCGCGATCTTGTCCACCACCGGCAGGCTCGGAACCGCGGCGAGCACGTCCTTGGCCGACACCCGCTCGCCCGTCGTCACCGCCGAACCGCCCTCGACCGCGGCCACCAGCGCACCGACGTCGATGCCGCCCAGCACCCGCGACGCGGTGTCCGCGGTCGCCCGGCGCAGCAGGTGCTCGAGCACAGCCTGTTCGCGCCCCTCCTCGCCCGACTCGAATTCCAGCTTGCCGCGCAGCACGTCGATCACCGTGCCCAGGTCCACCACCCGGGCCACCGGATCGGTCTCCCCCAGCATCGCGCCGCGATGCCGCGCGGCGGCGGCGACGGTCTCCGCGGCGGCGATCGCGAACCGCGCCGACACCCCCGAGCGTTGATCGACGGAGTTGGACTCCCGCAGGTAGCGGGCGAACCGGGCGATGATCTGCATCAGGTAGTCGGGCACCTGCGCCGACAGGTGCGCTTCCTGCGCGATCACCCCGACTTCCGCATCGAGCTCCAGCGGGTAGTGGGTCCGGATCTCCGCACCGAACCGGTCTTTCAGCGGGGTGATGATGCGCCCCCGGTTGGTGTAGTCCTCGGGGTTGGCGCTGGCGACCACCAACACGTCCAGCGGCAGGCGCAGCGTGTAACCGCGAACCTGGATGTCACGCTCCTCCATCACGTTGAGCATCGACACCTGAATGCGCTCGGCGAGGTCGGGCAGTTCGTTGACGGCGACGATGCCGCGGTGTGCGCGCGGAATCAGTCCGTAGGCGATGGTCTCGGGGTCCCCGAGGCTGCGGCCCTCGGCGACCTTGATCGGGTCGATGTCGCCGACCAGG
>DASTKA010000857.1:0-2990 GCA_035716165.1 Mycobacterium sp.
CACTGCGAACTCGATTTCACGACGCCCCTGGAGCTGACGGTCGCCACCATCCTGTCGGCACAGAGCACCGATAAACGGGTGAATCTGACGACGCCCGCGCTATTCAAGCGGTATCCGTCGGCGCTGGATTATGCGCAAGCCGACCGCGCCGAACTGGAAAACCTGATCCGTCCGACCGGTTTCTTCCGCAACAAGGCGTCCTCGCTGATCGGTCTGGGTCAGGCCCTCGTCGAACGGTTCGACGGCGAGGTGCCATCGACCTTGGCCGAACTGGTCACTCTGCCCGGAGTGGGCCGCAAGACGGCCAATGTCATTCTGGGAAACGCCTTCGGCGTCCCCGGGATCACCGTCGACACCCACTTCATGCGCCTGGTGCACAGGTGGCGGTGGACCACGGAGAAGGATGCGGTCAAAATCGAGCACTCGGTCGGTGAGCTCATCGAACGCGGTGAGTGGACCATGTTGAGCCACCGGGTCATCTTCCACGGTCGCCGCGTGTGCCACGCGCGCAAACCGGCATGCGGCGTCTGCCTGATCGCCAAAGACTGCCCCTCCTTCGGCCTGGGCCCCACCGAAGCGGCCTTGGCGGCGCCCCTGGTGAAGGGTCCGGAAACCGAGCACCTGCTCGCCTTGGCCGGGCTCTGATACCGGGCGGGCGGACGTTGACCCGGACAACCCGGTGGACCATCGCGATCCTGGCCGTAGTGGTGGCGCTGATCGCGGCGATGATCGCCCAGCTGCGCGATGATTCCGCCACGACCGGCACGCCTGTGAGTAACCGGCCGATGGCCGACCGGGAACACCGCGACGCCGACACACCCGACGCGCTGGCGGGTCCCCGGCTGCGCGCCAACCTGCCCCCCTGCCCGGCCGCCGGCACAGGTCCCGGCCCGGCGGCGCTGCGGGGCGTGACGGCGGATTGCGCCGCCGACGGTTCCGTTGTCGACGTCGCCCGCGCGCTGGCCGGGCGTCGGGTGGTCGTCAACCTGTGGGCATATTGGTGCGCGCCGTGCGCTGCCGAACTGCCCGCGATGGCCGAGTATCAACGTCGAGCCGGTTCGGACGTGATGGTGGTGACGGTGCATCAAGACGAAAACGAGACGGCCGCGCTGCTGCGGCTGGCCGAGCTCGGGGTGCGCCTGCCCACCCTGCAGGACGGCCGACGCCGGGTCGCGGCCGCGCTGCGAGTGGTAAATGTGATGCCCGCGACGGTGGTCCTGCGGCCGGACGGTAGCGTTGCCCAGACGCTGGCACGAGCTTTCACCACTGCCGATGAGATCGCGGCTGCGATCGGCAACGACAGGGGATAAGCGGAAAAATTGAACCGACTGGAGGGGCCGTGAGTGCTGGGGGTTCTCCCCTGCGGAATGGGGACCCCGCCCCCGCGCGCGGGGCAGTTCCGCTGAGGCCTGACGCCTGCCCGTCCTGGCTGCGTCCGCTGGCCGACAACGTCGATCACGTTCCCGATGCGGCCCGGCGCCGTCTGCCGGCCGACGTGCTGGCGATGATCGCCGGCAAGGCCGCATCGGCGGTGACGACCCTGCGCGGCGCCGGCCGCGAAGCCGCTGTGCTGGTGCTCTTCTCCGGACCGGAATCCGGCCCGCCCGATGGCGGCCTCCCCGACGACGCCGACCTGTTGGTCACCGTGCGGGCGTCGACCCTGCGCCACCACGCCGGCCAGGCGGCGTTTCCCGGTGGCGCTTCCGATCCCACGGACGAGGGTCCGGTGGACACCGCGCTGCGCGAGGCCCGCGAGGAAACCGGGATCGATGTCAGCAGGCTGTATCCACTGGCGACGATGGAAAAGATGTTCATCGCGCCGTCGCGATTTCACGTCGTCCCGGTGCTGGCCTACTCGCCGGATCCGGGTCCGGTGGCGGTCGTCAACGAGGCCGAAACGGCGATCGTGGCGCGAGTTCCCGTGCGCGCCTTCATCAACCCGGAGAATCGGCTGATGGTCTACCGCGGCGATCTCGGCCGACGGTGGGCCGGGCCGGCGTTCCTGCTCAACCAGATGCTGGTCTGGGGATTCACTGGTCAGGTGATCTCTGCGCTGCTCGACGTCGCGGGCTGGGCACAGCCGTGGGACACCACCGACGAACGCGAGTTGGACGCGGCGATGGCGCTGGTCGGCGACGAGGGTGGGTCTCGATGAATTCGATGAGTCCGTCGCAGTGGCTGGATGTCGCCGTTTTGGCGGTCGCGTTCATCGCGGCGGTCTCGGGCTGGCGGTCGGGCGCGCTGGGGTCGTTGCTGTCCTTCGTGGGTGTGCTGCTCGGCGCGATCGCGGGGGTGCTGCTGGCGCCCCATCTGGTCAGCCACATCGCCGCCCCGCGCGCCAAATTGTTTGCCGCACTGTTCCTTATCCTCGCGCTGGTGGTCATCGGCGAGGTCGCCGGTGTGGTGTTGGGGCGCGCCGTTCGCGGCGCGATCCGCAGCCGATCCATCCGGACGGTCGACTCGGTCATCGGGGTGGCAGTGCAGCTGGTGGTGGTGCTGACCGCGGCGTGGTTGTTGGCCACGCCGCTGACCCAGTCCAAGGACCAGCCGGAACTGGCCGCCGCGGTCCGCGGTTCGCGAGTGTTGGCTCAGGTCAACGACTTAGCCCCGCCGTGGCTCAAGACGGTGCCCAAACGCCTTTCCGCCCTGCTGAACACCTCCGGTCTGCCGGCGGTGCTGGAGCCGTTCAGCCGCACGCCGGTCATCCCGGTCGCCTCACCCGATCCCGAGCTGGCCGCCAACCCGGTCGTCCAGGCCACCGCGCCCAGCGTGGTCAAGGTGCGCAGCCTGGCCCCCAGCTGCCAGAAAGTGTTGGAGGGCAGCGGATTCGTGATCGCACCCGACCGGGTGATGACCAATGCGCACGTGGTGGCCGGTTCCAACAGCGTCCAGATCTATGCCAGCGGCAATCCCCTCGACGCCACCGTGGTTTCCTACGATCCGGCGGTCGACATCGCGATCCTGGCCGTCCCCAACTTGCCCCCGCCGCC
>DASTKA010000858.1:0-3681 GCA_035716165.1 Mycobacterium sp.
CATCGCCGGATTCTCGCTGAACGTCACGGCGTGAAAGCCGCGCTCGGCGTTCTCACGGATCATCTCCGCGCCGAGCTCGGGATCGAGCAGCCACGGCAGTTGGCAGGGAATGATCCGGTCGGGATACGACCCCGCCCAGACGTCGAAATGCCAGTCGTTCCAGGCCCGGACCGAGGCCAGCGCAAGATCGCGGTCGCCGGTCACCTGCTGTAGCCGTTGGCCGGCGAAGCCCGGCAGAAACGATGGAAAGTTCAGTGAGGCGTAGATGCCGTTGAGGTCCATGTCCTTGACCCGGGCATGGATGTCCCATGCGCCCCTGCGCATTTCGTCGAATCGGACCGGCTCGAAACCGTATTCCGCGACCGGCCGTCCGACCACCGCATTGAAGCCGACGTTGGGCAGTTCCTTGCCGTCATAGACCCACGTCTGTCCCCCGCTGTCGGTCTCGACGACTTTCGGTGCCCGGTCGGCGAACTTGCCGGGCAGGCGGCCGGTGAAGGTGTCCGGGGGCTCGACGATGTGATCGTCCACCGAGATCACCGTGTAGCGACGCGGCGCCCGGGGCGGGTCCGGCAGAAAGGTGACCGAACGCTCCGTGCCGGTTTTCGCGGTGGTGAAGTTCAGGTCGGTGGCCAGCTCGTCGATCGATTTCACTCGTCAATCTCCTGCTCAGGTGAGCACATCGGCATCGGCCTTGATGGTCATGCGTGCCGCGCCGGCCCAATACACGTCGGCCGCTCGTTCGATGAGCGACCGCTGCATGCCGGCCATGTCCGACCACTTCATGGCCACCGGATCCTTGCCGGTGAGCATGACGTCGTAGGCCAGCTTGCAGACTCGTTCGATGGATGCCGCGCGGTAGACGGCTTCGGGCAGGTTGCGGCCGGTCGCGATGACGCCGTGATTGGCCAAGATGGTCAGGTTGGCGCCACCGATTCGGGCCGCGAGTTCCGCGGCGCGCTCGGGGCTGTCGATCTCGCCGTCGTAGGCGTCGACGAGGCAGAGGTCGTCGAGGAAAAGGGAACCGGTCTGGTGCACCAGCTCGGGCAGCCTGCCCAGCGCGGCGAGCACGCAGACGTAGTACGGGTGGTTGTGGATCACCACTCGGGCGTCGTCGCGCACCCGGTGCAGTTCGGTGTGAATGTGGATGGCGGGGGTCACATCCCAGCGCCCGCTGACCACGTGGGCGTCGCCGTCGACCACGCAGATGTCGGATGCGGTGATCTCCTGCCACCACAGTCCCCACGGGTTGACGAACATATCGGATCTGCCGTCGGGCTGCCAGGTGATGTGCCCGGCCATGTTCTCGGCGAACCCGATTCCGGCCAGGTGACGAAAGGCGATGGCCAGCGCCTGCTCGTCGGAGAGGTCGACGCCGATCGGGGGAACGACCGACGGCGCCCAGACTTCCACACCGCCGCGGCGCGCATCAGGAGCGTTCATGACCAGCCTCCATTCTGGCTCCAATATCCTCGCGCAGCCGGCCTTTGGCTATCTTTCCGCCGGATGATCGGGGCAGCTCGTCGAGAATGATGAGCCGTTCCGGCAGTAGTTCCTTGGAAACCCCCAGCGCCAGCAGGTGTTCGACGAGGCCGGGCAGGTCGACGGCGGCGGAGTCGGTGAGTTCGGCGTAGAGGCAGACCTTTTCGCCGAACACCGGATCCGGCATGGCGACCGCCGCCGCTATCGCGATGGCGGGATGGGTCATGACGGCGTCTTCGACCTGGCTCGCGCTGATGTTCTTGCCGCCACGCAGGATGAAATCGGAGGTCCGCCCGGTGACGCGCAGATAGCCGTCGGCGTCGATTTCACAGATGTCGCCCATGCGCATCCATCCGTCCGGGGTGAACAGCTCGTCGTGTCCGGTGCCGCCGAGGTAACCGAGGCTGGTCGCCGGACCCCGGCAGGCGGGCTGGCCGCGCCCCGTCTCGGTGACGTCGCGATCACCGTCGAACAACCGGACCGACATTTCCGGAACGAGGCGACCGCACGTGCGCAGCCGGTGCTCGCGCGAGTCGTCGAGGGTGGTCGCGCTGAGCATCCCGGTCTCGTTGGAGCCGTAGAACTGCAGAATTTTGGCGCCGGTCAGTTCCTCGAACTCGGCCGCGGGCCGGTACGGCAATGCTTCCCCGCCGGTGTACACGACACGCAGCGAACTGAGGTCGTAGCCGCGGGTGGCCGGGTCCGCCATGAGCATGGTCAATTGCGTACTGACGCAACACAACACCGTGATCTTGTGCTCGGCTATCGCCTCACAGGTGGCCCTCGTGGTGAACCGGTCCAGGATCACCGCGGTGGCGCCGAGGTAGATCGGGGTGGTGTGACTGGTCCACAGCCCGAACCCGAACGGGGTCGGGATGACCGGCAGGAACACCTCGTCGCTCGTCAGGTGCCCGTTGGCGACGGCTTTCTGGTGGAAGTAGTGCCAACGGTTCTGGGTGTGCACGACGCACTTGGGCAGCCCGGTGGTGCCCGAGGTCGAATTGATCAGGAACACGTCGTCGGGGCCGAGTTCACAGCCGGCCGCCAAGGGCTTGGGGGCGGCGTCGACATCGAGGCGAAGCGTTGCGTCGTCGCGGCTGAGCACCGTCGCGGGCACCCGCAGTTCACCGGCCACTTCGGCCGCGGCCCCGCTGCGGGCCGGATCGCTGATCACGATCTTCGGCCGGGCGCTGCGCAGGACGGCCGATACCTCCCGGGTGCCGGCGCGCGCACCGATGCCCACAACCACCGCGCCGCAGCGTTCGACCGCCACGAACAGCACATGAATGGCCGCGGAGTCGCCGTGCCATACCGCCACCCGATCACCGCGGGCGACGCCAAGCCCGGCCAGCGCTTCGGCCAAAGAAGTTGCCGCGCGGTCGAATTCATGCCAGGTGAACGCGGACCCGCCGAAATCGAGATAGGACACACGATCCGGTGCCCGTTCGGCGTTCCGGCGTACCGCATCCGACAGCGTCGTATCGCACCACCAGCCGGCGGCGCGAAACCGGTCCGAATCCTCGTCGGTGAATGCCGGCGTACTCACGGTGTCCAGCTCACCGGCGCTCATCACCAAATGATAGGAAAGCCGTCCGCTGCTTTGTCGCTAGGGATTCGGCGGGGCGGGCGCAGCGTGCTGGTTGCCGTCGATACTCGGGCGGCGCGGACGCGGCGAGGGACAGGTGATGTTGCGAATACACCCGCAATTGAGGCCGATGACGCAGCCGCCTCCGCCGACGGGTTGCACCGGTAGGGCACCGCCCGGGGCCGGCGGCACCGGCGATGTGGAGTCGTCGGTGGGCGGCGCGCCGAGACTCACCGCCACGACGAACGCGGCCACGCAGGCGCACAGCGCGGCACGTGTCTTGGCGTTCGGGGCTCCCACAGGGCTCAACAGTGCGTATCAGTGGCTGCGCAGGTTTCGCCGACGCGACATCGCCGACCGGGTGGCGTAGATCGCGGCGCTGACCCCGAACATCGCGGCCGTCAACAGCAGCCACCGGCCGAGAAACGGGTCCTGGGTCTGACCGGTGGCGGCCCGGTAGGTGGTGGCGCCCTGCCTGGCGATGCCGGGAAGGAAGACCAGCAGTGTCAGGCCCGCACCCAGGGCGGGTACCCGGAGGTAGTTGAGCAGCGGCACGGCGGGATCGGGCCGCGCCGGAGCACGTTCGGCGCAGTTGCGGTGCAGCATCCGGTCGG
>DASTKA010000859.1:0-3450 GCA_035716165.1 Mycobacterium sp.
CACTCGCAGCACATATGCATCCCGCGGTTGCATGGGATCACGGCCGGTGAAGTCGGTGATCCGCTTGAGTCGGTAGCGCACCGTGTTTGGATGAACGAACAACTTTCTGGCACAAGCCTCAATCGCGCCGCCACAATCTAAGTAGGCGTCAAGGGTCTCGATCAGCGTGGGACCGGCGTCGGCCAACGGGCCCATCACGTCGGTGTGCAGCGCCACGATCGCCGACGCGTCACCCATCAGGGCGCGTTCGGGCAGCAGTTCGCGCGCCGGCACGGGGCGCGGCGCCCCGCGCCAGCCACCGACGGCGTTCATGCCGGATATCGCCTCGCTGGCACTGTGGTAGGCCGCCGTCAGCATCGGAGCGGTGGGTCCGACCACCACCGGGCCATCCGCAAACGCCACCAGCAGATCGCCCAGGAATTTGTCGGTTGGTGACAATTGGCCGGACACGATGGCGACGAGCCAGGTGCCGTGCACGTCGGTGAGGGCCGCCCGCCCGTGCTGTGCGGCGATGTCGCGAACGCGCTGGCTCGCGCGTTCGCTGTCGTCGGGCCCTGTCGACCCGTCGCGCCCGGGGGCCGGCGTGCCGACCACGACCGTCGCCGGGGCGGTGGTATCCCAGTTCAGTGCCGCGGCGCGGGACAGCAGCTCGGGGCCCGTGTCGCCGCGGACCACCGCGTCGACCACGCTGGCCTCCATCCGGCTGTCCCAGGTCCCGCGGGCCTCGGCCGCGTTCGCGTAGGCGGTCGCGGCGGTGAACGCCAGATCGCGGCTGTACTTGAGGATCCCCACCGTCAGCGCGGTCAGCTGCTCTTCGGAGCGGGCGAGCAGAGGGACGACTTCCTCGAAGAAGTCCATGGTCACGCGCGCCATGTCGACGCTGTGGCGCAGCGCGATCCGGCGGGCGAGATCCTGGGGCACCAGTTCGAAGGCCTGCGCGGTGTGGCTGACGTTGCTGTGCGGGTCTTGCATCCACTCGGCGAAGTTGTTGATGGCGGTCTGCACCACCAGCGCCATGCTGGCCCGCTGCGAGGCTTCCAGGTCGCCGAAGAACGGCAACCGATCGCCCATGACCGAGACCGCTTCGGTGGCCAGCCGGCCGGAGTACTGCTTCAACCGCCGCAGCACGGGCTCCGGCACGGTGTCCAGCAGCTCCAGCGGCGATCGGGGCTGCTTGGCGAACGGACCGGCGAAGGGATTGTCGTTCACCCCTAAAACCTACGCGTCTTTTCTGGAAGTTTCCGCCAAAGGCGGCGCGTGGCGTTCTTAAGGTCGCCGAACGCCCGGCTGGCCGCACTCTCGGCGCCGAACGCCCGGCTGGCCGCACACTCGCGGGGAAAGCGGCGGGGCGGGTGTCTAGGACACGCCGGGGTCGGACGTCTGCTCCGGGGCGGCCAGCACGTCGTCGATCTTGTACTGGCGGGCGGCGGCGATCGGCACCGAGGGATCGATCTCCCCGTCGCGCGCCAGCGCCTCGAGCACCGCGACCACCTGCGACTCCGCGTCGGTGTTGAAGTAGCGCCGCGCCGCGGGCCGGGTGTCGGAGAAGCCGAACCCGTCGGTGCCCAGGGTGACGAACGTGCCCGGGACCCAGGGGCGGATCTGCTCGGGCACCGCGCGCATCCAGTCCGAGACGGCGACCACGGGCCCGGTGGCGTCGGAGAGGGCCTGGGTGACGTACGGGATGCCGGCCGGCCGGTCCGGGTGGCGCAGTCTCGCCCTGTCGACGGCCACGCCGTCGCGGTTCAACTCGCCCCAGCTGGTCACCGACCACACGTCGGCGGCGACGTCCCACTCCGCTGCCAGCATCTGCGCGGCGTTCAGCGCCGACGGCATCGCCACCCCGGACGCCAGGATCTGCGCCTTGTTGGCCCGCTGTTCGGTGGCGACGTGGTAGCGGTAGAGGCCCCGCAGTACGCCCTCGGGATCGAAGTTCTCCGGCTCGGGCGGCTGCACGTACGGCTCGTTGTAGATGGTGAGGTAGAAGAAGACGTTTTCGGGGTTCTCCCCGAACATCCGCGCCAGCCCGCTTTCCACGATGTAGGCGATCTCGTAGGCGAATGCCGGGTCGTAGGCGACCACCGCCGGGTTGGTGCTGGCGAGCAGCAGCGAGTGGCCGTCGGCGTGCTGTAGCCCTTCGCCGGTCAGTGTGGTGCGCCCCGCGGTGGCGCCGAGCAGGAACCCGCGCGCCATCTGGTCTGCGGCGGCCCACAATCCGTCACCGGTGCGCTGGAAGCCGAACATCGAATAGAAGATGTAGATCGGAATCATCGGCTCGTTGTGCGTCGCATACGACGTGCCCGCCGCGGTGAACGAGCCCACCGACCCGGCTTCGTTGATGCCCTCGTGCAGGATGTGCCCGGCTTCGCTCTCCTTGTAGGCCAGCATCAGCTCGGCGTCCACGGCGGTGTACAGCTGGCCGTTGCGGTTGTAGATCTTCAGCGACGGGAACCACGAGTCCATGCCGAAGGTGCGGGCCTCGTCGGGAATGATCGGCACGATCCGCGGGCCAACTTCCTTGTCCCGCAACACTTCTTTGAAGGTCCGGACCGTCGCCATGGTGGTGGCGACCTCCTGGGTTCCCGATCCCTTCTTCAGCGCGGCGTACGTGTCGCGACCGGGCAGCCGCAGCGCCCTGGTCTTCGTTCGCCGCTCAGGCAGGAAGCCGCCGAGGGTGCGCCGGCGGTCGACCATGTAGCGGATCTCCTCGGCATCCGAGCCGGGGTGGTAGTACGGCGGCAGGTAGGGATCCTCTTCCAGCTGCGCGTCGCTGATGGGTATCCGGATCGCGTCGCGGAAGTCTTTAAGGTCTTGCAGCGCAAGCTTTTTCATCTGGTGAGTGGCATTGCGGCCCTGGAAATGCGCGCCCAGTGAATAGCCCTTGATGGTCTTGGCCAGGATCACCGTGGGCTGACCCTTGTGGTCGACCGCGGCCCGGTAGGCGGCGTAGACCTTGCGGTAGTCATGCCCGCCGCGCTTGAGGTTCCAGATCTCGGAATCGCTCATGTTCTCCACGAGCGCTTTGGTGCGCGGATCGCGGCCGAAGAAATGGTCGCGCACGTAGGCGCCGTCGTTGGCCTTGTAAGTCTGGTAGTCGCCGTCGGGCGTGGTGTTCATCAGGTTGACCAGCGCGCCGTCGCGGTCAGCGTGGAGCAGGGCGTCCCATTCGCGGCCCCACACCACCTTGATGACGTTCCAGCCTGCACCGCGGAAGAACGATTCGAGCTCCTGGATGATCTTGCCGTTGCCGCGCACCGGGCCATCGAGGCGCTGCAGGTTGCAGTTGACTACGAACGTCAGGTTGTCCAAACCCTCCAGCGACCCCACGTGCGCCAGGCCGCGGCTCTCCGGCTCGTCCATCTCGCCGTCGCCGAGGAAGCACCACACGTGCTGATCGGAGGTGTCCTTGATGCCGCGGTCGTGCAGGTAGTGGTTGAACCGCGCCTGGTA
>DASTKA010000860.1:0-12648 GCA_035716165.1 Mycobacterium sp.
CTGAAAACCATTGCGGCCAAGGACGTCTGGGTGCGGCCCACCGAGCGTGCGAGAGCCGAGACGATCAGCCTGCCGACGCCGGAGCCGTCGGCGAAGACGGCGGCGGGCACCTGGGGCGTCAGTTCCCCACGCGTGCTGTCCGACCTGTTCTGGATCGGCCGCTACGGTGAGCGTGCGGAAAGCATGGCGCGGCTGCTCATCGTCACCCGCGACCGGTTCCACGTCTACCGGCATCACCAGCACAGCGAGGAAAGCGAATGCGTGCCGGTGTTGATGACGGCGCTGGGCCGCATCACCGGAACCGACACCACGGCCGACGGCGACCACGCCGAGATGATCGCCGTGACGCCCTCCACGCTGTGGTCGCTGACCGTTGACCCGGAACGGCCCGGCTCGCTGGTGCAGTCGGTGGAGGGCCTGGCGCTGGCCGCCCGGGCGGTGCGCGACCAGATGTCCAACGACACCTGGATGGTGCTGGCCGGGGTGGAGCGCGCGCTCGCACTGAAAAGCGAACCGCCGGAATCGCTTTCGGAGGCCGACGCCCTGCTCACGGGGGCTCAGACCCAGACGCTGGCCGGCATGCTGACCCTGTCGGGGGTCGCCGGCGAGTCCATGGTGCGCGACGTGGGCTGGACGATGATGGACATCGGCAAACGGATCGAGCGCGGGCTGTGGCTGACGGCGTTGTTACAGGCGACGCTGATCGTGGGCCGCGGCGCCGCCGCCGAACAAACCGTCATCGAGTCCACCCTGGTGGCCTGCGAGTCCTCGGTCATCTACCGGCGCCGCACGGTGGGCGCGATCAGCGTGGCCGCGCTGGCCGAGCTGATGCTGTTCGACGCGCAGAACCCGCGGTCGTTGCTGTACCAGCTGGAGCGGCTGCGGATCAACCTGAAGGACCTGCCGGGTTCGTCGGGGTCGTCGCGCCCGGAACGGCTGGTGGACGAGATCGGCACCCTGCTGCGGCGGTCCCATCCCGCCGAGCTCGAACGGGTCGGCGACGACGGGCGGCGCACCGAGCTGGCGGAGCTGCTCGGCGCGGTGCACAGCGAGCTGCGCAGCCTGGCCGAGGCCATCACCACCACCCAGCTGGCGTTGCCGGGCGTCATGCAACCGCTGTGGGGTCCCGACGAACGCCGGGTGATGCCGGCCTAGCCGGCCACTGAGGCGGGTCCGCGGGACTCCGAGGTCACCTCGTCGATCACGGTGTAGATGAATTTCATCTTCTCCAGCACCGCGACCGGCAGCACGAACGGATACAGGTCGTCGTGACCCATCGACCGGTTCACCATGTTCAGCGACCACGACAGCGGCAGCCACATGTCGATGATCGTCTGAAAAGCGCTGGGGCCCAACGCCGGCCGGTCGATGGTGGCCGACGCCGGCGCCAGCCCGCACCATGCCGAGGTGTCGAGCGTGTCGCGGATGTGCAGGTAGTGGGCGAACGTCTCGGCCCAGTCCTCGGCGGGATGCATGGTGGCATACGACGAGACGTAAACCTCCTGCCAGCCCTCGGGCGCGCCCTCGCTGTAGTGGCGGTCGAGCGCCTCCTGGTAATCGGCTTCGTGATCGCCGTACAGCTCGTTGAACCGTTGCACGTGGTCGCGAAACGGCGCGATCAGCCGGTAATAGTAGTAATGCCCGATCTCGTGGCGGAAGTGCCCGAGCAGGGTCCGGTACGGCTCGTCCATCTCGACGCGCAGCTGCTCGCGGTGTGCGTCGTCGCCCTCGGCCAGATCGATGGTGATGACCCCGTCTTCGTGCCCCGTCATCACGTTCTCGTGCGCGCTGGACAGCAGCCGGAACGCCAGCCCGTAATCGGGATCCTTGTCACGGCCGACGATCGGCAGCTTCAACTCGTGCAGCTCGGCGATCAGCCTGCGTTTGGCCGCCTCGGCCCGGGCGAACTCGGCCATCCCCACGGTGTCGGCGTCGTTGGGCCGTTCGATGGTCAGCGCGCACGACGTGCACAGCAGCCGCGGATTGTTGACCGGGACCAGCCAATTGCATTCGGCCAGAAGCAGATTGGCGCACAGTTGATACTCGCTGGCGCGCACGAAGCCGGCGTGCTCGGTTGTCTCGTCTTCGGAGATCACCAGCAACGCCATCTGGTCGAGCGAAAACCCCAGCGCGCTGCCGCAGTTCAGGCAGGTGGAGTTCTCGAAGGTCAGGCGCTGACCGCAGTTGGGGCAGGTGAAGTCACGCATGCAGCACATCGCCTTCGAAGGGCACCACGTCGACGGCGACGTCGATCACGCTGTGCTCGGAGTCGGTGTAGATGATGCCGCGCAGCGGCGGCACATCCGCGTAGTCGCGGCCGCGGCCGACGATGATGTAGCGCTCGTCGACCATCTGGTCGTTGGTGGGATCAACCCCCAGCCATTCGAATTGGCCGGCCTCCTGGGGAGTCCAGACCCCTGCCCAGGCGTGGGTGGCGTCGATGCCGATCATCCGATCCTTTCCGGGTGGCGGATCGGTGGCCAGATACCCGGATACGTAACTGGCCGCCAAGCCGTTGGCTCGCAGGCAGGCGATCGCCAGCCTGGCAAAGTCTTGACATACCCCTTCCCGGGCGGCCAGAACCTCATTGACTCCGGTGGAAATCGTCGTCGACCCCGACCGGTAGGTGAAGTCGGCGAAGATGCGCGACGCCAGATCCCGCAGCACCTCGATCAGGGGACGCCCGGGGGTGAAGCTGGGCGCCGCGTAGTCGCGGACGTCGTCGGTGATCTCCGGCGGATTGAGGTCCAACGTGAACTCGGTCGCCAACGCTGCGCCGGGCCCGACCGGCCGGGCCTCCTCCCAGGGTCGCGCCGCCGGCCCGCCGCCGTAGAGATCCGGGCCGGGCGGATAGACGTCGACGATGGAGTCGCTGGTCACCCTCAGGGCGCCGTGCGGCTCGGTCACGTGGAAATAGGAGCTGATGTTGCCGTAGGTGTCCTCGCTGGTGGAGCTGTCGGCGGGGGCGGGGTCGATGATCAGCCGGTGCGCGACACAGCGCTGGCGCAGCGAGTCGCGCGGAGTCAGAAACCCGCGGCCGTAAGAGCTGGTCACGACGTCGGAGTAGCGGTACTCGGTGCGGTGGGTCACCCGGTGGCGGCGGGCTACCCCGGCCCCGTGTTCGCCTGGTTCTGCTGGCAAGCGCTTCCTCCTCCTCACCGCTGATCACATCACATGCCGGCCCCTCGCGTGGGGTCCGCGGAACGCCCGGTCGCCAACCGTTTGCCGATCCGACGGCACTAGCGCCAAAACGAGAGCACAATCGTGTGGTGGCCACGTGGAGCGAGGTCGCCCGCATCGTTGGTGACCTCGCGCTCACCTCCGAGCCGTCACCGCACGACTGGCGGGTCGGCAAGAAGTTGCTGGCCTGGGAGCGGCCCCTGCGGCCCTCCGAACGAGAGGCGCTGGAGCGCAGTGGGCCCCAGCCACCGCAGGGCGACATCCTCGGTGTTCGGGTATCGGACGAGGGCGTCAAGTTCGCGCTGATCGACGACGAGCCGAGCATCTACTTCACCACCCCGCACTTCGACGGCTACCCCGCGGTGCTGGTGAACCTGGCCGAGATCTCGGTGCGCGACCTCGAGGACTTGATCACCGAGGCGTGGCTGACCCAGGCGCCGCGAAAACTCGTCCAGGAGTTCCTCGCCGACTCGCGCTGAGCCGCTCAAACGCGTCGCAGGTCGATGACCCGTTGCAGGTCATCGACGCAGGCGTTGACGACGTCGGCCAAGATCACCTGCGTCTTCTCCCGCGCGCCAGACTGCAATCCCGCGGCGTGGTGGCGCGCCGAGGCTATGTACGCGCAGGCGCCCGCGGGATCGGGATCGGCGAGCGCGGTCGCGGCCGACAGCACCACCAGGACCGTGTGAATGGACTGCGGAAGGGGCTCGCGTTCGTCGTCCGAGGTGTGATCTGGGCCTGGCGAGACGGTGCGGGCCAGTTGCAGCACCGAGCCGGCCAACAGCGCCACGTGCACGGCCTGGTGATCGGCGGCCTCGATCGCCTCCCGCAGGCCCCATCGTCGCGGTGCGATGGTGACGATCTGGCGGGCGGTGGTGCGTGCCTGGAGCAGACCGCTGAGCTCTTCGTGCACCCGATCGACCGCCGTCAGCGGCCAATCCCGCGGCGGCGCCTTGCGTCCGACGGCGACGTCCGCGGCCCGCGCCAACACGTCGTGCAGCACCCCGAACACGCCGAGCCGCGCATTGCCGAGCACCTTGCGCGGATCGGCGGGGAACAGCAAGACGGCGAAGACGATGGCCACCGCGCCACCGATGAGCGCGTCGAAGATGCGTTCCAGCCCGATGCCGCCGTGGTAGAGGGCCAGCACCAGGATCGCCGACACCCCCGTCTGGTTGGCGAACATCATCCCGTGCCCGATGAAGCCGCCCCCGATGAACACCGCGACGCCCAGCGCCACCGCCGCGGCGACCGCGATGGGCACGTCACCGGGCCCGAGCAGGCCCTGCACCAGCGAGCCCACCCCGATGCCCAGGGTCACCCCGATCATCATCTGGATGGCGCGTTGCGCACGCAGCACGTTGCTGGTCGACAACGACACCGCGGCGGCGATCGGCGCGAAGAACGGCTGCGGGTGGTGCAGCACGTCGTGGGCGAGGTACCAGGACAGCCCCGCGGCCACACCGGTCTGCACCAGGTTGAACCACACCATCCGCAGCCGTTTGGTGCCGGCACGCGCGACGGCGAGAGCCAACGAGGGCACCGCCGGCCGCGAAGTGCCCACCGGCTAGGTCCGGCTTAACTCGAACAGCGGAATCACCCGGCTGGTCTTGGCCTGGTACTCGGCGAAGCCGGGCGCGACGGCGGTGATTTTGTCGAAGAGCGCGGCGCGCTCGTCGGCGGGCAGCTCGTGGGCGGTGACGTCGAACGCCTGCACTCCCTGCGCGGCGCCGATCTCCACACGCGCCTGCGGGTTGGCCCGCAGGTTGTGCACCCAGGCCGGGCTCACCGGTGCGCCGGCGAACGAGCCGATGATGATGAGCTTGCCGTCGATGTCGAAATAGGCCAGCGGCGATACCCGGGGCTGACCCGACTTGGCGCCGGTGGTGTGGAGCAACAGCAGGTTGGCGCCCTCGAACTGGCCGCCGACCTTGCCGTCGTTGGCCCGGAATTCGTCGATGATGCTCTTGTTGAATGCGTTGACGGTCTCAGCGTCAGGCGTTTCGGTCATGCCCTGTAAACCCTGTCTATCGCGGCGCCTATTCCGGACTCCCTTTGGGCGGCAGTTGCCGTGAGCTGCGTTGACTACATGAACGAACATACAGCTCCGGGGTTGGGTCCATCGGTTGCCGAATGCCCAGCTCCAACCAAGCGAGCCTTCAGTGATTCTTCAGCGCAAAGTGCGACACTGCCGCCAGGGGGTCAGAAAAAGGAAAACTGATGAAGACGGCAATAATGTGCGCGTCGGCGGCGGCCAGCATAACACTGGCCTCCCTTGGTTTTTCGCCGGCACAAGCACACGCCGAGGATGATCCCTGTGCCAGCATCACCGATGCCGCTGCCCACCAGGCCTGCGTTGACGGATTCCCGCGCGACAACCCCATGCGGAAAACCCAACTGGGCAATTGCGAGGCGAGTCCCATCTATGGCCAGGTGGGCCAACTCTGTCGGGACTCTTGGGTCCGAAAGTCGGTGTCCCGCAACGGGGGACGGGGCTGACGAGCACAAAAGCGCGGCTTCGCTCCGGGTCAGCGTTTGGGCTCCGGCTTGGCATCTGTTCCGGCTGTCGGGCTGACTCCGGCGCCACGGGCTAGGCTTGGGCCGTTCAACGAGGAGTCAGGTTGCGCCGATGAGAGCTCTGCTGGCGACGCACGGGACTCGCGGCGACGTCGAGCCTTTCGTCGCCGCCGGCCGGGAGTTGGTGCGCCGCGGTCACGACGTGTCGGTGGCCGTGGCGCCGCACATGTGCGGCTTCGTGGAGTCGGCGGGGCTCGAGGCGGTTGCGTACGCTCCGGAGCCGGCTGCGTTCCAACCCGACTCTGCCAAGTGGTTCTTCGAGCTGTGCACGCCGTGGCAGGGTGACGGGAACCTCGCCCGCGACGCACAAGGCCAGAATCCGTTGGCTGCGATCGGCGAAATGATGGAGCACGTCGGCCGCGCCTGGGCGGAGTCGTGCACCGCGCTGGCGACGCTGGCAAAAGGGGCCGACCTCCTGTTGGTGAACAGGTACGAGCAAGATCGGGCCGCCATCGTCGCGGAGTATCACGACATCCCGCTGGCCGTGCTGAGTTCCTTCCCCGGGGAGCCGTCGAACCCGGGCGGCATGATCGGTGACATATTCGCGGACGCCGAAAGCGCCCAACGCCGCGCACTCGGCTTGCCGGAAGCGCCCGGACCCTTCGAACCGCTGCAGATCCAGGCGTACGACAAGCTCTGCTTCCCCGATGCGGCAACGGAATTGGCGAAACAGGGTGGGCGATCGCCGTTCGTCGGCACGCTCACACTGGAGTTGCCGACGGACGCCGACGACGAGGTCTTGTCGTGGATCGCCGCGGGTACGCCGCCGATTTACTTCGGGTTTGGCAGCATGCCGATCGAATACCCCGCCGACACGATCACCGCGATCGCCGCCGCCTGCTCCCACTTGGGCGAGCGGGCCTTGATCTGCGCCGGCTGGAGCGACTTCAGCGAGGTCCCCCAGTTCGAACACGTCAAGGTGGTGGATACGGTGAATTTCGCGACGACTTTTCCGAACTGTCGCGCGGTGGTCCACCACGGCGGCGCGGCCACCACGGCCGCGAGTCTGCGGGCCGCAGTGCCCACGTTGATCCTCTGGTTCTGGGTGCAAGACCAGCCGATGTGGGCGGCAGCGATCGAACGACTCGGGGTGGGCCGTGGTCGGGCTTTTTCGGCCAGCACGGCGGCGTCACTGGTCGCCGACCTGCGGTCCATCCTCACGCCGCAGTGTGTGAGCCGGGCGGGCGAGGTCGCCGCCCAGATGACCACACCGGCGCAGAGCGTCGCCATGGCCGCCGATCTGCTGGAAGAGGCTGTCCGGCTCGGGCGCTCGGCTGCGGTCACCAGCCCGACTTAGCACGCTCCCGGCTTGGCGTCTATTCCGGATTCCTTGCGCTGCTGGGCGGTGATGGGCGCCGGCGCCCCGGTGAGCGGGTCGACGCCGCCGCCGGTCTTCGGGAAGGCGATCACCTCACGGATGGAGTCGACCCGGGACAGCAGCGCGTTGATCCGGTCCCAGCCGAACGCGATCCCGCCGTGCGGGGGTGCGCCAAAGATGAACGCCTCCAACAGGAATCCGAATTTCTCCTGGGCCTCGGCGTGATCCAGGCCCATCACCGCGAACACCCGTTCCTGAATGTCGCGGCGGTGGATACGAATCGACCCGCCGCCGATCTCGTTGCCGTTGCAGACGATGTCGTAGGCGTCGGCGAGCACGTTGCCGGTATCGGTCTCGATGGCGTCCTCATGGCCGGGCTTGGGTGAGGTGAACGCGTGGTGCACGGCGGTCCACGCCCCCGACCCGACGGCGACGTCGCCGGCGGCCGTCGCTTCGTCGGCGGGCTCGAACAGCGGCGGGTCCACCACCCAGACGAACGCCCAGGCGTCGGGATCGATCAGGTCCAGCCGGTGGGCGATCTCGCCGCGGGCGGCGCCCAGCAGGGCCCGCGACGGCTTCGCCGGGCCCGCCGAGAAGAAGACGCAGTCGCCCGGCTTGGCCCCGACATGGGCGGCCAGGCCAGAGCGTTCGGCGTCGGACAGGTTCTTGGCGACCGGACCACCCAGCGTGCCGTCGTCGGCGATCAGCACGTAGGCCAGTCCGCGGTGGCCGCGCTGTTTGGCCCACTCCTGCCAGCCGTCCAGCGCTCGCCGCGGCTGCGATGCCCCGCCGGGCATCACCACCGCACCGACGTACGGCGCCTGGAAGACGCGAAATGTGGTGTCTTTGAAGAACTCCGTGCAGTCGACGAGCTCGAGGCCGAAGCGCATGTCGGGCTTGTCGGAGCCGAATCGTCGCATCGCGTCGGCATAGCTGATCCGCGGGATGGGCGTGGGAATCCGGTAACCGATCAACGCCCATACGGCGGACAGGATCTCTTCGGAGACGGCGATGATGTCCTCGGCGTCGACGAAGCTCAGCTCCATGTCGAGCTGGGTGAACTCCGGCTGGCGGTCGGCGCGGAAATCCTCGTCGCGATAGCAGCGGGCGATCTGGTAGTAGCGCTCCATGCCGGCCACCATCAGCAACTGCTTGAACAGCTGCGGGCTTTGCGGCAGGGCGTAGAACGAACCGGGGTGCAGTCGGGCCGGCACCAGGAAGTCGCGGGCCCCTTCCGGGGTCGAGCGGGTGATGGTCGGGGTCTCGATCTCGACGAAGTCATGCTCGGCCAGCACCGAACGCGCGGCGGCATTCACGTTGGAGCGCAACCGAATTGCCTCCGCGGGACCGTCGCGGCGCAGGTCCAGGTAGCGATACTTCAGCCGCAGCTCCTCGCCGGCGGGCTCGTCGAGCTGGAACGGCAGCGGGGCGCTCTCCCCCAGCACCGTCAGCGAGGTGGCGTTGACCTCGATGTCGCCGGTGGCGATCTCGGGGTTGGCGTTGCCCTCGGGGCGGATCTCGACGACACCGGTGACGGCGACACAGAACTCGGCGCGCAGCCGGTGCGCCTGGGCCAGCACGTCATCCGCGCGGAACACCACCTGGGCGATCCCGGAGGCGTCGCGCAGGTCGATGAAGATGACGCCGCCATGGTCGCGACGGCGGGCCACCCAGCCCGCCAGTGTCACCTGCTGCCCGGCGTCGCCACTCCTCAGCGAACCCGCGGCATGACTGCGCAGCACGAAACACTCCCCTTCACCTGGCCAGAACGAGTGCCCAGTCTAGAGGAGGTAATTTCGGTGGCATCGCCACCACAGACGCTGCTCTCAATATCGCCCTGGTCGGTCCCGGCGCCGTCGGCACGACCGCCGCCGCGCTGCTGTACCGGGCCGGCCATTCGGTCATGGTGTGCGGTCGCACCCCGCGCGACACCATCGAACTGCGGCCCGACGGCGCCGACCCGATCGTCGTTCCCGGGCCGGTGCACACCGATCCCGCCGACGTGACGGGGCCGGTGGACCTGGTGTTGCTGGCCGTCAAGGCCACCCAGAACGACGCGGCGGCCTGCTGGCTGGCCAAGCTGTGCGACGTCCACACCATCGTGGTGGTGCTGCAGAACGGCGTGGAGCAGGTCGAGCAGGTGCAGCCGCACTGCCCGCTGTCCCCCGTCGTTCCCGCCATCGTGTGGTACGCGGCCCAGACCCAGCCCGGCGGGTGGGTGCGATTGCGCACCGAGGCGGCCCTGGTCCTGCCCAGCGGGCCGTCCGGGGAGACCGTCGCCGAACTGCTGCGCGGCGCGGGCTGCCGGGTGGACTGCGACCCCGACATCATCACCGCGGCCTGGCACAAACTGCTCACCAACGCGCTGGCCGGGTTCATGGCACTGGCGCGCAGGCGGTCCGGGATGTTCCGCCGCGACGACGTCGCCGCGCTGTCGCGGCGCTACGTCGCCGAGTGCCTGGCCGTCGCGCGCGCCGAGGGCGCCCGGATGGCCGACGCGGTGGTCGACGAGTTGGTCGACATGTTCCGCAATGTCGCCGAAGACATGAGCACGTCGATCCTGACCGACGCGGAGCATCAGCGGCCGATGGAATGGGACATCCGCAACGGCGTGATCATTCGCAAAGGCCAGGCCCACGGCCTGGCCACGCCGATCAGCGACGTCATAGTGCCCTTACTGGCCGCGGCCAGCGACGGCCCCGGCTAAGTTGTTGTCAACCTGCGCGGCTACACCGACTCCCTTGCGACCAGGCAACCTTAGGAGAGCGTCATGACCTTCAACGAGGGCATGCAGATCGACACCAGCACCGCCTCGTCGTCCGGTGGGGGCGGCATGGGAATGGCCTTCGGGGGTGGTGGCCTCGGGCTCCTCATTCTCATCGGGGCGCTGTTCTTCGGCGTCGACCCCGGCCGCGTGATGAACCAGCAGCAGACCAACACGGGCGGCTATTCGGCGCCCGGCTTCGACCTGAGCCAGTGCAAGACCGGCGCCGACGCCAACAAGTACGTCCAGTGCCGCGTTATCGCCACCGGCAACTCGGTGGACGCGGTGTGGCGTCAACTGATGCCGGGCTACACCCGACCCCGCGTGCGGCTGTTCACCGGATCGGTGGAGACCGGCTGCGGACACGCGACCACCGCGGTTGGGCCGTTCTACTGCCCGGTGGACAAGACCGCCTATTTCGACACCGACTTCTTCCAGGAGCTGGTCGATCGATTCGGTTCCAGCGGTGGGCCGTTCGCGCAGGAGTATGTGGTCGCCCACGAATACGGCCACCACGTGCAGCAGCTGCAGGGTCTGCTGGGCCGCTCGCAGCAGGGTGCGCAGGGTGCCGGCGGCAACGGCGTGCGTACCGAGTTACAGGCCGACTGCTACGCCGGGATCTGGGCGCACTACGCCTCCACGGTCAAGCAGGAGAGCACGGGTGTGCCCTACCTGGAACCGTTGAGCGACAAGGACATTGCCGATGCGCTCTCGGCCGCGGCGTCGGTGGGCGATGACCGCATCCAGAAGGAATCCACCGGGCGGGTCAGTCCCGAGTCCTGGACGCACGGTTCGTCCGAACAGCGCCAGCATTGGTTCACCGTCGGTTACCAGACCGGTGACCCGAAACAATGCGACACCTTCTCGGCACCCGACTTGGGCTAAGCCCTAAGCCTGTGTATCAGGGCGCTCCTACCCGGTTCTGGCCGCGCAGGTGACGGTTGTGGTGGCGTCCTGGTGCGCGACTACCTGGCCGTCCACGGCGATCTCGCAGTGGAACTGGGCTGGGCCGTTGCCCGAATCGGGCCAGTGCAGCATGCCATTCGCGGTGACGCTCGCCCACTGGTTCGGGTTCGCCAAGGTGACCGTGTAGACGGCCGGCGCTCCGCCGCTGAGCGGGGCCTGCACGCTGGTCATGAACTTCGACGGGTCCGCGTCGTAAGCGGCCTGGCTGGGCGGGTCGGCGTTCACGTACGAGACGTTGGCGGTCAGATTGTTGGGGCTCGTCACGGTGTAGGTCACCTGGTGGCCATCCGCATGCGCCGTCGCCGGCCCGAGAATCGCTCCCGCCGCCGCGACCACTGCAAACGTTGCCGACGCGACCGGGCTGGCCCCTTTTCGCAGATTCGTCATCACGCTCGTCATATCGAAAACGCTACCGGATTCGTTAACAGCGGTTCGGTGTTTACCGGCAGCTGTGCCCGACGTTGCCCTGCTCCGGTAAGAAGCAAGCATGAGCGATGAGACGCGTCCGGCCCCGGAAAAAGCCGACGGCGCCGAAGCAGCGGTGACCCGCCGCCGGCTGCTGGCCACCGGCGCGGTGTCGGCCGCTCTCGGTGTGGGCCTCGGGGGCGGCGCCACGCTGCTGTGGTCGCAGGCCGCGCGCTCCCGGGGACCCTCGCCCTGGCTGCAGCCCGATCGCCGTGGCGCACCGCCGGTCGGTGGGCTGCACCTGCAATTCGGGAAGAACGCCGGCACCGACGTGGTGGTGTCCTGGCACACCACCGACGCGGTCCGCAATCCGCGCGTCATGCTCGGAACGCCGGCTTCCGGCTTTGGCCGCACCGTGGCGGCGGAGACCCGCACCTACCGGGACGCGAAGTCCAACACGGAAGTTCGCGTCAACCACGCCCGGCTGACCAACCTCACTCCCGACACCGACTACGTGTACGCCGCGCTGCACGACGGCGCGGAGCCGGAGCAGGGCACCGTGCGCACGGCGCCGACGGGCCGAAAAAGGTTGCTGTTCACCAGCTTCGGTGACCAGTCCACTCCGGCGCTGGCCAAGATGTCCGACGGCAGCTACGCCACCGACAACATCGGCTCGCCGGCCGCCGCCGACACCACCATGGCGATCGAACGGATGGGTCCGCTGTTCAACCTGATCAATGGCGACCTGTGCTACGCCAACCTGGCCCGAGACCGGGTGCGCACCTGGTCGAACTGGTTCGAGAACAACACCCGCTCCGCGCGCTACCGACCCTGGATGCCGGCGGCGGGCAATCACGAGAACGAGTTCGGTAACGGGCCAATCGGTTTCGGCGCCTATCAGGCCTACTTCGCGGTGCCCGATTCCGGATCGTCCCCCGAGACCCGCGGCATGTGGTATTCGTTCACCGCCGGCTCCGTGCGGGTGATCAGCCTGAGCAACGACGACGTCGCCTTCCAGGACGGCGGCAATTTCTACGTGCACGGCTACTCCGGCGGCGAGCAAAAGCGCTGGCTTGCAAACGAACTCGCCGCGGCCCGGCGCGACCCTGACATCGACTGGGTCGTGGTGTGCATGCACCAGACGGCGATCTCCACCGCCGACAAGACCAACGGCGCCGACCTGGGCATCCGCGAGGAATGGCTACCGCTGTTCGACCAGTACCAGGTCGACCTGGTGGTGTGCGGCCACGAACACCACTACGAGCGTTCGCATCCGTTGCGCGGCACGCTGGGCACCGACACCCGCACGCCGCTACCCGTCGACACCCGAAACGATGTCATCGACGCCACGCGCGGAACGGTGCACCTGGTCATCGGTGGCGGCGGCACCTCGGCGCCGAGCAACGCGATGTTCTTCCCCGATCTCCGGTGCCGCGTG
>DASTKA010000861.1:0-5082 GCA_035716165.1 Mycobacterium sp.
CAACGGCCCGAGAACATTGACGAGCGGCACACGCACCGAATCGAAGAACACCTCATTGAACTCCGACTGACCGGTGATCTGCCGTATCGGGCGCACCGCTATTCCGGGGGTTCCTAACGGCACCAGGATGTAACTGATTCCATGGTGCCTATCCGCTGTCGGATCAGTACGCGCCAAAATGTAGATCCAGTCCGCATATTGGGCCTTCGAAGTCCAGATCTTCTGACCGGTGATCACCAATTCGTCGCCGTCGATATCGGCCTTTGTCTTCAGCGCAGCCAAGTCGCTGCCGGCCTCGGGCTCACTGAAGCCCTGACACCAGACCTCTTCCCCAGACAGAATCTTGGGCAGATATCGAGCGCGCTGCTGGTCGTTGCCCCACTGAATGATTGTGGGCCCCAACTGATTGACGGCGCTCCGATTGATGGGCTCGGGCGCGCGGGCGGCAGCCATCTCCGCGTTGAAGATCAGCTGCTGCACCGGTGTGGCGGCGCGGCCGCCGAACTGCACGGGCCAAGAGATCGCGGCCAGACCGGCGTCGTAAAGCCGTCTCTGCCACAACCGCATTCGGTCCAGGCGGTCGGTCTCGTTAGATCCGGGACCCAGGACCTCAGACGTCAGCGCTGATGCGAGAAAAGCGCGGACCTCATCGCGGAACTCGCGATCAGCGTCGGCGAGGATGACGCCATAGTCTGGCTCGGTCACGCTCCACCGCGAAGGATCGAGGCCATCCGCACCTTCATGTCCCCGTACGTGATCGCTGTGGCACCTGCCTTCGGCGCGCGGCCGGCGTCTACCTTCGGGGCGGACAGATCCAGGCCGGCGATCTTCCCACGCAATGCCGCAACGGTGCAGTTCGCTCTTCCGAGTCGCTCAACGCCCGTGTAGCCGAAAGCACGGGCGGCGTTACGCCACGTGATCGCTTCGACCTCCTCAGCACTGCAGCCCTGCAGCTGGGTAGCGAGCTGCTCGGGCGCGTCGGGCCAACTACTGTCCGAGTGCGGGTAGTCCATCTCCCAACAGATGGTCTCCACCCCGATACGCTCGCGCATCTCGATGCCCACACGGTCACGGATGAAACACGACATGAAGTTGCGCCGGAATACGTCGGTGGGGCTCAGGCCATCACCGAGATCGTCTCCGGTCCACGCCCGCTGGCGGGAATAGATGTCCTCGAATCGCTCTAACAGGAACGGGATCCAGCCGATCCCGCCCTCAGATAGGGAGAACTTGATAGTTGGAAACTTCGTGAGGACCGGGGAGAACAGCAGATCGGCCGTGAACCGCTGGGTGTCGAGGGGGATCATCGCGTTGTACGCGAGGTAGGTGGTCAGGTCGGACGGCACGGGCATGCCGCCGCCCGTGCCGATGTGGATGTTCACCACGCTGTTCTCTTCGCACAGCGCCTCCCACAGCGGGTCCCAGTGCGGGTCCTGCCACGGCGGCTGGCCGTAGTTGCCGATGTGCTGTGGCGCCGTCACCGCGCGGCAGCCCAGCCCCGCCAGCCGATGCACCTCGGCTGCGGCCAGCGCCGGATCCCACAGCGGCAGAATGCCCATCGGGATAAACCGGTCGGGATGACGGCCGCACCAGTCCTCGATGTGCCAGTCGTTGTAGGCGCGGACCATCACCTCGGAGACCTCACGGTCACCCCGGTAGGTGAACAGCGCGCCGGAGATGGTGGGAAACGACGGAAAACATAGCGAAGCCAACACGCCGGACGCGTTCATGTCGTTCACCCGCGCGTCGACGTCGTAACAGCCTGCCCGCATGTCGCTGAATCGCGAGGGCTCGAATCCCCACTCGTCGTTGGGCCGGCCCGCGACCGCGTTGAGTCCGATGTTGGGCAGCTGCAGACCGTCATACTCCCAAAAACACACGCCATCGGCGTCCTCGACGATGCGTGGAGCGTCGTCGGCGAAACGGCGTGGCACCCGCCCAGCGAACATGTCGGGCGGTTCAACGGTGTGGTCGTCCACGCTGATCAGAACCAGATCGAGAGGATCAATCACCTGATGCATTTTAGACTAATTAACAGATTATGTCTAAGTGTTCTATTCGGGCGGGCGCTCATTGGCGAACTCCTGCACCCAGCCCGCCATCAAGCCGTAGACGGCCTCCATGGCATCGCGCGCGGCGGCATCATCACCTATCGGCTCATAGTCGATGTCCCAGACGACGATCGATTCCCCAACAGCATCCGTGCTTTCGGAGACGGTGTTGACCGCCACAAATCGGCTGACCGGCATCGGATTGTTGGCGATCTCGTAGGATAACGCGCGCTCATCCGGTTTGATCCAGATGAGTGTCTCGATTACCGGCTTCTCACTGCTTGCGGCGATGAACCGTCGCATGCCTGGTCCTTCGCCCTCGACCCGGACATCGCTGGGCCCGGGGATCCAATCGACGTTGCCGAAGTCAGCCAGGACTGCCCAAACTGCGTCCGGCGATGCTGCGAGCTGCTTGGTGACCGTGAACGATGGCATTCGCTGAAGGTACCACCACCATGTGACAGTTGATCGACTACTGTTTCTATGTACTGCCGCGTGCGCGAAGGAGGGTGATATGAGCGCCGACGCCCCCGCCGAAGGCGAATACGAGGTCGACGACGACTGGGTCCGTTATGAAGTCGTCGAACCGCACATCGTCCAGATCACCATCAACCGGCCGGACCGGCGCAACGCAATCCTGTCGCCCGACATGCACAACCTGTTCAAGGAGCGGCTGACCCGCGCCGAAGACGACGATGAGGTCAAAGTCGTCATCCTCCTGGCCGAAGGCAAGGACTTCTGCAGCGGCGACGATGTCCGCCGGCTCCCAGTGGAGCAAGCAGGGCTGACCAAGGGGAAGCGGTTGCCACAGACCGCACGTCTAGGCAACGCGCGACGATTACACCGGCACCTCACGAACTGGCTGGAGTTTCCCAAGACCGTGATCGCGGCCTGCCAGGGCGCTACCCTGGGCGCCGGAATGAACCTCGCTCTCGCCGCTGACATTCTGGTGGTCTCCGACGACATGTATCTCGCCCGCCCGCAGGCGCGCATCGGGTTCGCAGGATTCTCCACAGCTATGCCGTTGGCGCTACTCAAGTTAGGACCTAATCGCGGCTACGAGGCAATGATCACCGGCCGCAAGGTGACGGCGGCCGAGCTGCGCGAATGGGGCGTGGCCGCGTCAGTGGTGCCCGCCGAGTCGTTGCGCCACGAAGCCATGCGATACGCCCACGCGATAGCCCATCACTCAGCCGACGGGTTGATGGTGGGAAAGCACGCGCTGATCGCGTTCTGGCACGCAGTCGGAATGGCACAGTTCGGCGACTGGGTTCCGATGGGCCACACCGTGTTCAGCAACCTGTCCTGGCGTGATGACGAGTTCAACTTCATGAAGGAACGTAGCTCTCGCGGCGGCCGGGAGGCCATGGCCGAGCTCGAGCGCCGCTATTCCGAGTGGGGATTCGAATAGTTTCGCTGATGCAACACCTATACATATCTTGTATTGGTGTTCTGTATGCTGAGGCAAACGGCACGGGGAGCTGAATGACGATGGGTGTGCTTGACGGACGTACTGCACTGGTAACCGGCGCGGGACGGGGAATTGGGGCTGCGGTCGCCGAGGGCCTGGCAGCCGAGGGCGCGACGGTCCTGGTGTCGGATGCCGGAGTCGGCGTCGACGGGACCGGACATGACGCTGGCCCGGCCGAAAGTGTGGCCGCGGCGATCACGAGCCGGGGCGGCAAGGCATTCGCCGATACCACCGACATCACCGACTTCGCTGCGTGCGCGGCTCTCATCGACCGCGCCGCCGAAACGCTCGGAGGCTTGGATGTCGTCGTGAACGCCGCGGGAATCCTGCGCGACGGCATGGTATTCAAGATGAGCGAGCAGGACTGGGACGCAGTGGTATTGGTACACCTCAAGGGCACTTTCAACGTCGCTCGCCACGCGGCGGCATGGTGGCGCGAAAACCGAGGCGGGCAGTACCGACTGATCACGTTCACGTCGATGTCGGGACTGCAGGGCGCCCCCAGCCAGCCCAACTACGCTGCCGCCAAGATGGGCATAGTTGGCCTGACGTTCTCGTGCGCCAACGCATTACGCAACTATGGGGTGCGTTGCAACGCAATCGCGCCGATCGCCGGCACCCGCATGACCCAGGGCATCAAGGGTGGTGGGAGCATGGACTACTCGGATTCCAACGTTCGCCTATCGCCCAAGAACTGCGTGCCGCCCGTGGTGTATCTGGCCAGCGCGCAGTCTGATTGGCTTAACCGGCGAGTCATCTTCGCCGGCAACGGCCGCATCAGCCTGATGTCCAACCCGGTCGTCGAACGCGAAATCGTGTCGACCTCGGGAACCTGGGATATCCCGACTGCTTTCGCCGAGATCGAGACGTCGTTCAAGGAAGCCGTCCTGTATCCCAACATCTTCGACAAGCCACCCGCCAGCTGAGACGGAGAGGGTGATCATGACCGAGCTTGCCACCGAGCGGGTGCCCAAGAAATACGCCTGCGGTGAGACGTTCGTGCCGAAGAGTAGGTATGTTGACCCGGAGTTCCTGCAACTCGAGTTGGATCGGTTATTCACCCAAGTTTGGCAGCCTGCGTGTCGCGAAGAGGAAATCCCCTCCCCCGGTTGTTATTACGAGTACACGATCGGCCGGCAATCCATCGCCGTGGTGCGCCAGAAGGATGGCGGAATCAAGGCGTTTCACAACGCTTGTGCGCACCGCGGGATGAAAATCGTCCGAGGCAGCGGATGTTCGCAGGACAAGGAGTTGCGCTGTGGGTTCCACGGTTGGCGTTACGGCTTAGACGGGCGGTCATCGTTCGTTCCTTGCCGTGACGAATTCGCCTCCCGCCCACGCGAACAATGGAACCTACGGCCCGTCGCCGCCGGCACGTGGGGCGGGTGGGTGTTCGTGAGCATGGCGGAGAACCCGCCGGATCTGCTCGAATGGCTGGACCCGCTGCCGACGGCGCTGGCGCCATTTCGGTTGCAGGACATGCGCTACCGCTGGCGCAAGCGCACCTTCCTGCCTGCCAACTGGAAGACGGTTGTCGACGCATTTATCGAGGGCTACCAC